>NZ_CDRRGL010000020.1:0-20576 GCF_977041755.1 Slackia sp. | reverse complement strand
CGATGACTCCGTCAAAAACCCGATGGAGCAGATCGACAAAGAGAACAAGCAGAAAATCGAGAAGAAGGAATCGTTCGCTTCTCGTAAGGCGAAATACGACAAAGAGCGCGCCGACAAGGTGAAGCGCGAGGCTGCGATGGAAGCCGCCAAGGAAGTGCGCGCTGAAGCCGCTGCCGAAGCCGAAGCCGCCAAAGCCGCCAAGAAGGAAGCCGAAGCCGCCGCTGCCGCCGCAGTGCAGGCGAAGCCCGGCGAGGCTGGCGCGGGCATTGCGGCCGCGACTGCTGCGAACGCTGCCTTGAGCGCGGAGGCCGCCAAGGCCCTGAGCGGCGATGCCGCCAAGGCGAAGGCGAAAGCTGAAGAGCTGGCTGCCGCAACCAAGCCCGCAACGGTGCATGAGAAGGTCATGGCCGCGCGCATGGAAGCAACTGAGAAGGCTCAGGCCGAAGTCAACGCCGAGCGTGCCGCCGAGGCCGAACTCGCGAGCGAGATTCTCGGCACGGCCAAGCCTGCTAAAAAGAAGAAGCGTCCCGCAGCGGCCGACGCTGCCAACGAGTCCGCCGCGACCCAGAAGGAGGAGTAGCCCATGCCTATCGGTCCGGCGAGAATGCCGCTTTTTGATCATCTGGGTGAGTTGCGCATGCGTTTGGTGCGCATCGTGGTTTCCCTATTTATTGCCATGTGCGTGTTCTATATGGCAACGCCTACCATCATTCAATTTATGTGCCTGCCCGTAGCTGATTACCTGCCAAAGGGCGACGATGGCTTGGTGGTTTTGAACGTGCTCGACGTGTTCGGCTCGTTCACGATTCGCTTCAAGGTTGCGCTGTGGGCGTCGGTTGTCGCATGCATGCCTATTATTCTGTGGCAGATTCTCGCGTTCTTCCTGCCGGCCTTGAAGCCTAACGAGCGCAAGTGGTTCATTCCCACGTTTGCCGTGGGCGTGCTCTTGTTCATGTTCGGTACGGTGTTCTGCTATCTGTTCATTTTGCATCCGGCTGTGCAGTGGCTCACCGATCAGGCTGGCGGCTTCGCGCAAATCCTGCCCGACGCCAAATCGTGGGTCGATGTCATCATCAACTTCGAGCTGTGTTTCGGCGTCGCATTCGAACTGCCGCTCGTCGTGTTCTACTTGGTTATTTTCGACATCGTTCCCTATAAGAAGCTTCGCAGCTCGTGGCGTACGGTTTACATCGTGCTTATGGTCATTTCCGCTATGGCAACGCCCGACGCTTCGCCCGTTACCATGCTGCTCATGTTTGGCGCCATGATCGTTCTGTATGAGGCTAGCTTGCTGGTCGCACGAATCGTTCTGGGCAACCGTTTAAAGAAGCGCCAGGAGGAAGAGGCCCGCGAGGCGGCCGAAGATGCCGAGATTGCTGCCGAATGGGACGAAACCAAGAAGAAGGCCAAGAAGAAGTTCAAGGAACACATGGACCTGGACGACTAACCGAAAGCGCCATCTGCGAAGGTGGTGCTTTTAGTATTCTTACTTGATAGGAAAAGTCAGCGAAAAGCTGTCCGGTGCGGCAGGTTGGCCTGAAGGCAAGCCGCCGCGTAGCAGCGCTACGCAAGGTGAAGTCTGAGGGCCAAGATGCCGTGCTGGACAGCTTTGTAGCGTCAATTCGTTCCGCCGTCCGGCAGAACGGCGGAAAGGGTAATCATGCACGAGCTTGGAATGGTGACGGGCGTCGTTGAGAGCGTGCGCCAGGCGGCCGAGGCGAACCATGCCGACAAGGTACTGAAAGTGTCGCTTTCCGTAGGCGAGATGACCGAGGCCATCGAGGACGCTCTCACCTTTGCGTACGAGGCCATTACCGACAACGATCCGCTGTTCTCAGGCTCGAAGCTCGACATTACCATGGTGCCGCCGAAGAGCCGCTGCGTGGAATGTGGCCATGAATTTACCCACGATCGCTTCCATGTGTTGTGTCCCGAATGCGGTGGTTTTGCCGACCTCATCGAAGGCAAGGAACTGCGAATCGATTCGATCGAAGTCGATATTCCCGACGAAAACGAAGAATAAAAAAATCGCCCCGAGTTTTTCTCGGGGCGATTTTGCATGGGGCGCATGAATGGCGGCCATGATAGAAATAGAAGAAGTTACCAGCTCAAAAGCTCATATCCAGTTTCGGTGATCAAAACCTGAACTTCCCATTGGGCCGTGTCGCTGCCGTCGGCAGTGCGCACGGTCCAGCCGTTCGGGTCGCTCGAATCAATGTCGGGTGCGCCCGCGTTCACCATGGGCTCGATGGTGAACGTCATGCCCGGTACGAGCACCATGCCTTCGCCTGGCTCGCTCACGAAGCTCACGAACGGGTCTTCGTGGAATTCAAAGCCACAGCCGTGTCCGCCGTATTCGCGCACGACCGAATAGCCCTGCGCTTTGGCGTATTCGTGTACGGCGGCGCCCACGTCGCCCAATAGCCCCCAGGGCTTAATGGCGGCAAGGCCCGCTTCCACGGCCTTCTTGGTTTCTTCAACCAGACGGCGGCGTTCGGGCGAGACTTCGCCAATGCAGAACATGCGCGACGAATCGCTGTAATAGCCGTCAAGAATGGTGGAGCAGTCAATATTGACGATATCGCCCTCTTTCAGCACGTCCTCTTTGCAGGGAATGCCGTGGCAAATAACGTCGTTGATGGACGTGCACACGCTTTTCGGGAAGCCGCCGTATCCCAGGTCGGCCGGCGTGCCGCCATGTTCGATGGTGTAATCGTAAATCCACTGGTCGATTTCTTCGGTGGACACGCCCGGCGCAATGCGCTCGGCTACCATGTCGAGCACGCCCACGTTGATGGCTGCGCTTGCTTTGATGGCCTCGATGTCAGCGGGGCCTTTCAGAATGTCGCGCGTGGGAACTTCGTAGCCCTTGTCATAGAGCTCTTGCAGGCGCTCATCGGTTTGCCAATGGCACTTCTTGTACTTCTTGCCGCTGCCGCACCAGCATTCGTCGTTGCGTCCCGGCTGGCCTTCGCCGTCGTACATTGCGATCCTCGTTTCGCTCGGGCGGCCGCGATCGGCCGCAAAAATAGTTTCAGATATTGTAGCGCTCATTTCAGGCGTGGTCATTGCAGAAAGAAAGCCAAGGGAAACATCTGACGAATCGTTCATCTCACCTTCAATACCGCTTCCGCGCGATACATGCCATTGGTGTGCTGCGGTGCCTCCGCGCGTCGCATCGCGCGCGAAATGCACTACACTGAGCGCAGCGTTAGAAGAGGAGGAATCCCATGCAAATAGATATGAAACAACCCATTCTCGACAAGAACGATCGCCTTGCGCAGGAGAACCGCGCACTGTTCGCCGAAAAGCGCGTGTTCGTGCTCGATTTGCTCGCAAGCCCCGGCTCGGGCAAAACGTCTACCATTCTGGCCACCATTGAAGCGCTGCGCGACGAGTTCAACATCGCCGTTATCGAAGGCGATATCGCGAGCGACGTCGATGCGAAGCGCATTGGCGCTCAGGGCATTGCTGCGGTGCAAATCAACACGGGTGGCGCGTGCCATCTTGAAAGCGACATGATTCGCCGCGCGGTCGATGCGCTCGACTTGGACAACCTCGACCTCATCATTGTCGAAAATGTAGGCAACCTCGTGTGTCCCACCGATTTCGACTTGGGCGAAGGCGCCAAGGTCATGATTTTGTCCGTGCCAGAAGGCGACGACAAGCCGCTGAAGTATCCCGGCGTTTTCCAGGCGAGCGAGGCCATTATCCTGAACAAGGTCGACACCATGAGCGTGTTCAATTTCGACGAGAAAGCTTTCCGCGACGAAGTTGCCCAGCTCAATCCGAAGGCACCTATTTTCCCCATCGCGGCGACGAAGGGTGAGGGCGTTGACGCTTGGGCCAATTGGCTGCGCGATCGCATCCATGCGCTCCAGCAGGCCTAAGCCTGTTATGCTGGAATCATCTGGGGCGAAGGTTGGCCAGAGCGATTCCTTTCGAATCGATCGGAGCGTCCCTTGTGGCATTTGAGAGACCGCCATTGTTTTCTCGATTTCAAGCGGCTGCGCAAAGGTGCGCGGCCGCTTTCTTTATTTTATTGTCATGCGTTGTTCGAAATGCCTTAGAAACAGCCTTGAGCTAGACTTTCAAAAACGTGAAAGGAAGTGCGTGCTATGAACCCCGAACAGCAATATACGGCCTGTGTTGCGGGCCTGAAAGAATTCGTAGAGGGCATTGGAGGCCACGGCGTTGTTTTGGGACTTTCGGGCGGAATCGATTCGAGCCTGGTTGCATGCATGTGCGTGGATGCCTTCGGCGCCGAAAACGTGCACGGCTATATGCTGCCCGGTCCTTATTCCACCGAACATTCCTTGGTCGACGCCCAGGAGCTTGCCCGCAACCTGGGTATTCGTGCTGAGCGCGTAAGCATCGCGGAGGCATATCGGGTGTTCGAGAGTCAGCTGTCGAACCTGTGCCCGAGTTTCGATCGCTCAACGGCGGGTGAGAACACCCAGGCTCGATGCCGCATGATTGTGCTCATGGCGCTTGCGAACTTCTACGGGTGGACCATGGTGAACACCGGTAACAAGAGCGAGGCCATGATGGGCTATTCCACGCTTTATGGCGATACGGCTGGCGCTTATGCCCCTATTGGCGGCTTGTATAAAACCGACGTGTATGCAGTTTCACGTTGGGTGAATGCTCGCGCTGAAGCGGCGGGACGGGTGGTCCCCATTCCCGAACATGTGCTCGTGAAGCCGCCGAGTGCCGAGCTCGCTCCCGACCAGCAAGATGAGGCCTCGCTCGGCACCACCTATGCCGAGCTCGACAAGCTGCTCATCGATTACAAAGAACGCGGCAAAAGCGTCGAGCAACTCATTGCTGCCGGCTATGACGCGGCAGAGGTCGAACGCATTACCAAACGTGTGGAGGCGTATGCGTTCAAGCGCGCCCTCGAGCCGCAATTCCCCGTTATTCCATACGCGGAATAGTGTTGTCTGCGGGCATATTGCGCCCGCCCTCAAAATCGCGCCGTCTGCGGCGATGTCGCTGCCGTTCCTGTGAAAGCGCTTTGAAGCTGTGCGGCATCGGCTAAACTTGATTGGTCATACGCGAAGCGGCCATCGCGCCGTCTGCGGCGATGACGTTTGCAAACCGTATCTTCACAAGGAGGAACGACATGCCCGAAATCACCCGTGATCAGGTGAAGGTTCCCGCCGACGTGAGCGCCGACGCTCGCGAGACGTACATTGACAATTATATGGCCGCCACGCGCGGTACCGGCCGTTTGATGCTGTTCGCATGCGACCAGAAGATCGAGCATCTCAATGGCGACTTCTACGGCGAAGGCATCGACCCCGCCGACCTCGATCCCGAGCATCTGTTCAAAATTGCCAGCGAAGGCGTGTGCGGCGTATGCGCCGGCCAGCGCGGCCTCGTTGCTCGTTATGCTGCCGATTATCCCGAGGTCAACTACCTGGTCAAGATGAATTCAAAGACCAACCTCGTGAAAACCGCCCAGGACGATCCCTATAGCCCGCAGTTGCACGACCTCGAGGCCGTGCTCGATATGCGTGCGAACGGCGTGAACGTGGTGGGCTTGGGCTACACCATCTACCTGGGTTCTGAATACGAAAGCACCATGCTCGCCGAGGCCGGCCAGCTCATCGCCGAGGCCCACGCCGCCGGCTTGCTCGTGGTTCTGTGGATTTACCCTCGCGGCAAGGCTGTTGCCGATGAGAAGGCTCCTGCCCTCATTGCTGGCGCCGCTGGCGTCGCGCTGTGCCTGGGTGCCGACTTCGTGAAGGTGAACCCGCCGAAGGCTACCGACGAAGCAACCTCCGCCGAGAACCTTGCAGTCGCTTCCGCCGCTGCTGGCCGCACGGGCCTTGTGTGCGCTGGCGGCTCCACCGTCGACGCCGAAACGTTCCTCACGCAGCTGCATGATCAGATTCATGTTGGCCATGCCTGCGGCAACGCGACTGGTCGCAACATTCATCAGCGCTCCCTCGACGAGGCCGTGCGTTTGACCAAGGCGATTTCCGCCATCACTCTCGCCGACTACAGCGTCGCCGACGCTCTGGCGGTCTTCAAGGGCGAGAAAGACTTCGCGCTGTAAGTCGAATTCGCGTACAATCGAAGAGCTTGTTCGGAAGGTCCCGGCAACGGGGCCTTCTCTTTATTGCCCGACGCTTCGCTTTCGACGTTCGGGATGGCATTCAGAAAGGGACTCGCATGCCGTACGTAAGCCATAGCGTTGAAGAAACCCAGCAACTTGCTCGCGCGATTTCTGAGCGTGTGCAGCCAGGCGATGTGATTTTGCTCGTGGGAGATTTGGGCGCGGGCAAAACCCACTTCACGCAAGGCTTCGCTGCGGGACTCGGCATTGCCGAAGTTCCTACAAGCCCCACGTTCAATTTGGTGTGCGAATACCACGATGGCCGCTTGCCGCTGTATCACTTCGATTTGTATCGTTTGGAAGAGCCCGAAGAGCTCGAAGATATCGACTATTACGGCATTACCGAAGGCGATGGCGTGTCGCTTGTAGAATGGGGCGATAAATTCGAAGAGGCCGCACCCGACGATTGCCTCGTACTCGATTTCAAGGTGTCTGAAGATGGCACGCGCACGATTCATGCAAATGCGACAGGGGAGCGTGCCCGCGAGTTGGTAGATGGTCTGTTTTAGTTTCTTGCAGTTGCAAATATCCTAAATAACTTCTAGAAACTAAATACTAAATAAAAAGAAAGTAAGTATCGAAAAGGTACTAAGCTACCTAAAAGAAACGGGAGCCGCAGGGGCTCCCGTTGTTCGTGCTGAATTAATCCTGCTTTACGACAAGGACGTCGCAGCGCAAATTACGAATGAGGTACGTGGAAACGCTGCCAACGAACACATACTTGATGTTGCTCAGGCCGCGCTCGCCGCAAATGACCAAATCGGGATCGAACGGCTGGATGAGCTCCTCGTTCAAAGTCTCGGTAATGCGACCGGCTTTCACGACGACGCCAACAGAGGGGATGTCGGGGTTGTTGCGGGCAGCTTCTAGCATATCGCCGAGCGAATCTTCGAGCTTTTCCTTCATGTCCATTGCCAGTGCGGCGAAGTCGGTGCCGGCTGCCTCATAGGGCACGGAATCGACTACGTGGCCAAACAGCAAATCGGCATGCTCGCTTGCAGCGAGCTCAATCGCGCGTTCAGCGACCATTTCCTGAGTTTTCGCACCATCGAGAGCAGCGAAAATACGCTTGTATTGCATTGACATAACGGCTCCAATCCCTTGAGTTTGCCGTGCATTGGTATGCGCGCCTTCGATGACTCTATTGTAACACTGGGGTATTGGGCGAGGCTTTTAAAGTCTTTCAACGCGCCCGAGCGTCTCCGTTTCGGTCTTGTGGCAACCCTTCCGAAAAGGGTATAGGTTCCTATAAGAAACCAATATCCAAAACGGTATGCAGTTCCTTAAAATAAAGTTTCACAAAAAGACGAAAAACGCAGGTGAACGTTCTAAGGAGACGGGAAAAACGTGGTAATATGCACGACGTGCGACGCGAAGGCGCCATGGGTTGTGGTGTCCTCGTGAAAGCTTGCTCAATATACGCGCGATTCTGCCTTACCTCTGGTAAAGTATTCGGTCGCTGCGTTTGCAGTGCGCACAGCGTAATCGACAGAGTTTGGGAAGAGGAAGATTCTTGGCTAAAGAAGACGTCATCGAACTTGAGGGCACCGTTCTGGAGGCTCTCCCGAACGCAATGTTCAAAGTCGAGCTCGAGAACGGCCATGAGATTCTCGCTCATATCTCTGGCAAGATGCGCATGCATTACATCAAGATTCTGCCCGGCGACAAAGTCACGGTCGAGCTTTCGATCTATGACCTGAGCCGTGGCCGTATCACCTATCGCTTTAAATAAGCGGTACGTTGCACCCGCCATATCGCGCAAGTGAGCCGGCAGGGTGCTTTAGTGCGCTCTCGAGCGCATGCCCTTCGGGGCTCAAGAAGTGAAAACATCGCCTGCGGCTGGGCGTGTTTCATAGAGTGAAGAGTAAATGGTTCCCCAGAGGCAAATCCGTCAGCCGAAGGGAAGCCGCACATTCAAAGGAGACAAGCATGAAGGTCCGTCCTTCGGTCAAGAAGATGTGCGACAAGTGCAAGATCATTAGGCGTCATGGCAAGGTCCTCGTCATTTGCGAGAACCCTCGTCACAAGCAGCGCCAGGGCTAAAAAAGAGAGAGGAAGATATACCATGGCTCGTCTTTTCGGCGTCGACCTCCCTCGCGAGAAGCGCATCGAGATCGGTTTGACCTACATTTACGGCATCGGCAACACGACCGCCAAGAAGATCATTGCAGAGACCGGCGTTAACCCTGACATCCGTGTCAAGGATATCTCCGAAGACGATCTGCAGAAGATCCGCGAATACATCGACAAGAACCTCACCGTCGAAGGTGACCTGCACCGCGAGGTTTCGCAGAACATCAAGCGCCTGATGGAGATTGGCTGCTACCGTGGCCTCCGTCACCGCAAGGGTCTGCCCGTTCGTGGCCAGCGCACCCACACCAATGCTCGCACCCGTAAGGGCCCGCGTAAGCAAATCGGCGGCAAGAAGAAGTAGGGGTTTGACACATGGCTAAAAAGAACGTTCGCACCCGCATCAAGCGCTCCGAGCGCAAGAACATTGCGGTGGGACAGGCTCACATCAAGAGCACTTTCAACAACACCATCGTTTCCATCACCGACCCTCAGGGCAACGTGATTTCCTGGAATTCTGCTGGCACCGTGGGCTTCAAGGGCTCTCGTAAGTCCACCCCGTTTGCTGCGCAGATGGCTGCCGAGCAGGCTGCCAAGACCGCTATGGAGCATGGCCTGAAAAAGGTCGCCGTCTTCGTGAAGGGCCCCGGCTCTGGTCGCGAGACCGCTATCCGCTCCCTGCAGGCTGCTGGCCTCGAGGTCTCTAGCATTCAGGATTGCACGCCCATCCCGCACAACGGCTGCCGCCCCTGCAAGCGTCGCCGCTGCTAATTAAGAGAGGATCGAATCACTATGGCAATCAACAGAACTCCGGTTCTTAAGCGCTGCCGCCAGCTCGGTATTGATCCGGTCGTGCTCGGCTACAGCTCTAAGAAGGAATCCATTCGCCAGCCCAAGCGTCGCCGTAAGGAATCTGAGTACGGCATGCAGCTGCGCGAGAAGCAGAAGGCCAAGTTCATCTATGGCGTTCTGGAGAAGCAGTTCCGCGGCTACTTCAACAAGGCTAAGCGTCAGCCCGGCATCACCGGCGAGAACCTGATGCGCATCCTTGAGTCGCGTCTCGACAACGTCGTGTTCCGTCTGGGCTTTGCTCGCACCCGCAAGGAAGCCCGTCAGACCGTTTCCCATGGTCATATTACCGTTAACGGCAAGCGCGTCGACATTCCGTCTTACCGCGTTCGCCCCGGCGATGTCGTTGCTGTGGCCGACAAGGCCAAGGAGATGCTCGTTATCAAGAGCGCTCTCGTTTCCAACGAGCGTATGCAGGTTCCTGCATGGCTCGAGGTTGACATCGAGAAGCTTCAGGGCAACGTGCTGTCTCTCCCCAACCGCGACCAGATCGATTTGGACATCAACGAGCAGCTTATCGTCGAGCTCTACTCGAAGTAATTAACCGCGGCTTAAGGAGGCTTACAAACTATGGCAGAGTTCATGAGGCCAACCGTTACTACCGAAGAAGTGAACGACACCGTCGCCCGCTTCATCGTCGAGCCGCTTGAGCGTGGTTTCGGATACACGCTGGGTAACTGCATGCGTCGCGTTCTGCTGTCGTCGCTGGACGGAGCCAAAGCCACGGCTATCCAGATCGAAGGCGTTCAGCATGAGTTCACGACCGCTGAAGGCGTCATCGAAGATGTCACCGATATCGTCCTTAACGTGAAGGGCCTTGTTTTCTCGGCCCTCTCTGAGGACTACACGGAAGCCACGGCCACCATTTCGGTCGAGGGCCCGTGCACGGTGACCGGCGCCGATGTGAAGGTTCCCGCCGAGTTCACGCTCATTAACCCCGAGCACGTCATTTGCACCGTTGCCGATGGCGGCACGCTGAACATGAGCATCCGCATCGGCGTGGGCCGTGGGTACGTCTCGGCTGAGCGCAACAAGCGCACCGAGGACCCCATTGGCATCATCCACGTCGACAGCTTGTTCTCTCCCGTGCGTCGTTGCACTCTCGCAGTGAGCGACACCCGTGTGGGTCAGCGCACCGACTTCGACAAGCTGGTTCTCGAAGTTGAGACTGATGGCTCCATCGCTCCTAACGAAGCGGTGTGCCGTGCGTCGAACATCATCGACCAGTACATGGGTGCCTTCCTTTCGCTGGCTGATATTGTCGACGAGGAAGAGGGCGAGATTCCGTCCATCTTCGCACCGGAGGGCCAGGAGGCCAACGCCGAGCTCGACAAGCAGATTGAGGACCTGGACCTTTCCGTCCGCTCTTACAACTGCTTGAAGCGCGCAGGCATCCATTCGGTGCGTCAGCTGGTCGAGTTCTCCGAGAACGACCTGCTCAACATCCGCAACTTTGGCGCGAAGTCCATCGAAGAGGTCAAGGATAAGCTGATCTCTATGGACCTCAACTTGAAGCAATAACTAGGAGACTACACGATGAGGCATTACAAGAAGGGCCGCAAGCTGGGCACCGATGCCAGCCATACTAAGGCCATGAAGAAGTCCCTGGTGCAGGCGCTGTTCACCAATGATCGCATTAAGACCATTGAAGCCCGCGCTAAGGAGATTCGTCCCGACGTCGACCGCATCATCACCTGGGCCAAGCGTGGCGACCTGCATTCTCGCCGTCTCGCTATCGCCGCTCTCGGCGACAAAGAGCTCGTTCGCGAGATCTTTGAGAAGGTTCAGCAGGGCATGTGGGCCGACCGTCAGGGTGGCTACACTCGCATCATGAAGCTTGGCACCCGCAAGGGCGACAACGCTAGCATGGTTATCATGGAGCTCGTGACCGAGCCCGTGAAGAAGGCCGAGAAGAAGGCCGAAGCTGTTAAGGCTGCTCCGAAGAAGGTTGAAGAGGCTAAGGCCGAAGAGACCGTCGAGGAGCCCAAGGCTGAAGAAGCCGTCGAGGCTGAAGCTGCTACCGAGGAAAAAGCCGAATAACTCGCTTTTCAACGGGAATATGGCAATACAAACGCCGTCCTTCGGGGCGGCGTTTTTGCGTTACCATATAAAGACGAGGGGAACCTATTGCAAGGAGGCATCTCATGTCTGAGTTTGGAAAAATCCTCAATAGCGCAATCGATGCCGCGCAGGAATTAGCGGGCGATATGAAAGCTGCGACCGACAAAATGATCGATACCGCTCAAGAGCAGGCCCCAAGCGTCGTTGCAAGCGCTCGCGAAAAGCGCCAGGCGTTGACCGACCAGGCACGCGAAAATATTCCGGGCCTTATCGACGAGGCGAAGAATGCGACCGAGAAGGCGATGGATGACGCGAAAGCTGTAAGCGATAAGCTCATGGACACCGCGAAAGAAGTTGGCGACAAAGCGGCTGAAATGGCCAAGGAAGTATCGCAGCGCAATGCCAATAAGGCGGGGGAGTAGGTTCTCTCGATTCTTGCTCGGGTTTTCTCGGAGCGAAAACAATGGAATGCGCATTTCAAGAGGAGGGCTTCGGCCTTCCTCTTTTATACTTGCGGCATGCTCATGTCCGCACAACATAATTCGACTTCGCTTGACGCTCGCTTCGCCCTTGTGGGCCTATTTGCGTATTCGGTTTCGCTATTTTTCGTGGCAACGTGGCTGGGGTTGGGCGTATTTGTTCTGCTCTTGGTCGCGGCGCTTCTGTTTTTTCGTATTTCGTTGCGCAATATGGGCGCATGTATAGCTCCGCTTGCGTTCATTCTCGCGTGTACCGTCGTCGCTCAAATTCCCCATGGCATTGGTGCTGGGCTTTTCTATGCAGCACGCATCATCGTTCTTGCTTTGGCTGCGCTTTCGGTCTCCCTCGCGTATGACAGCGCGCAGTTCACTCGCGCATTTTCGGGCTTGATGAGCCCTCTTCGGAATCTCGGGGTTCCTGTTGACGATATTTCGACGACGTTCTCGCTCGCTCTTCGTTTCATTCCGGCGTGTTTTGACGAATATGTGATTGTGTGCCAGGCGCAACGTTCGCGGTGCGCGCATTTCGACGACGGTGGCTTTGTGAACAAGATAGTGCAGCGGGGCAGGGCTTTCGTTCCGATGCTCGTAGGATTGTTTCGCCATGCGAGCGTATTGGCATGTGCCATGGAGGCTCGATGTTATGGTGCGCCCGGAGTTCGTACATGCTTGCACGGCGAGCAGCGCGTGGGGCCGCGTTCGGTCGCTTTAGTCGCGGCATTTTCCGTCTTCTGCATTTTTATGGGCGTTCTCTTGTGAAGTAGACTGCTTGCAAGGGGTCAAAAGTGCCTTTGAACGATGCTTTTACGCCAGTCTCCGTTGCTCGAGCCCCTTTGCCGGCTAAGTTGCGCCGTTTGCCGCATCGCCCTTTCGTGTGTGGTATACAATTTCGCTGTTAGGGCGGGGCTTGTAGGCCCCGGTTCGTTCATCATAGGAGGAAACTTCATGAGCATCATCTTCGACGTCTACGGCCGAGAGGTTCTCGATTCCCGCGGCAACCCCACGGTTGAGGTCGAGGTTACCCTCGACGACGGTTCGTTCGCACGCGCGATCGTTCCGTCTGGCGCATCTACTGGCGCATTCGAGGCTGTTGAGCTGCGTGACGGCGATAAGGACCGCTACCTTGGCAAGGGCGTTCAGAAGGCCGTCGCCCATGTGAATGAGGGAATTGCCGAAGCGATTATCGGCATGGACGCTCGCGACCAGCGTGCTATCGACGCCGAAATGATTGACGTCGACGGTACTCCGAACAAGGGCAACCTGGGCGCGAACGCCGTTTTGGGTGCTTCTCTCGCTTGCGCACGTGCCGCTGCCCAGTCGAGCGAGCTGCCGCTGTATCGCTACGTTGGCGGCGCAAACGCCCATGTGCTGCCGACGCCCATGATGAACATTCTCAACGGCGGCGTGCATGCCGACAACAACGTTGACTTCCAGGAGTTCATGATTATGCCTGTTGGCGCCGAGTCGTTCGCCGAGGGCCTGCGTTGGTGCGCCGAGATTTATCACACGTTGAAAAAGGTTTTGCATGAAGCTGGCCTCGGTGGCGGCGTGGGTGACGAGGGCGGTTTCGCTCCCAACCTGAAGACTAACGAAGAGCCTCTGAAATACATCGTTCAGGCATGCGAGGCCGCGGGCTACAAGCCGGGCGGTGACATCATGTTCGCCATGGACCCTGCTTCCACGGAATACTACGACGCTGAGCGCGGCATGTATTGCCTCGCAGGCGAAGGCGTTGAGTACACGAGCGAGCAAATGGTCGATTACTGGGAGAAGCTCGTCGATAAGTACCCCATCATCTCCATCGAAGACGGCATGGCCGAGGAAGACTGGGATGGTTGGAAGCTTCTTACCGATCGCATTGGCGACCGCGTGCAGCTCGTCGGCGACGACCTGTTCGTCACGAACACCGAGCGTTTGAAGAAGGGCATCGAGATGGGTGTCGCCAACGCCATTTTGGTGAAGGTGAACCAGATTGGCAGCCTTACCGAGGCGCTCGAGGCTATCGAGATGGCCAAGGAAGCCGGTTACGCGTGCGTCATGAGCCACCGCTCTGGCGAGAGCGAAGATACCACGATCGCCGATTTGGCCGTTGCCATGAATACCGGCCAAATCAAGACGGGCGCTCCATGCCGCAGCGACCGCATCGCTAAATACAACCAGCTCATCCGTATCGAGGAAGAACTCGGCATGTCCGGCGCATATGCTGGCAAGGATGCGTTCTACAACATCAAGTAGTTTTGCGTCGAATCGATTTTGCGCAAGAGCGAATCGCGAAAGCCCTGGCAGTTGCTGGGGCTTTCTTGTTGCCGCGGGAAAACTTGGGACGAATTCGTCCGAAAACCCTGCACTATGTGGGGTATAGTGAATGAGTTATGTTGAAACGCTGTGCAGGGGTGTTCGGTGTTTCAACGAGTCGCTAAAGAAAGCAGGAATACTATGGCAAAGTCCAACGGGGGCTCGTCATCTCAGGTGAACGATCCCAATGGCCTGTCGCTGCCGCATCTTATTGCGGCCGTGATTACCGCCGTTATCGGCGGTGGCGTCTTCACCATGGCCGGCGATATGGCCGCGGCGGGCGCGAATACGGGTGCCGTGCTCATCGGCTGGGTCGTATGCGGCATCGGCGTTTTCTCGCTCATGATGTGCTTCTACGCACTGAGCAAATATAAATCTGAATTGGTGGGCGGCATCTATTCGTATGCTCGCGCAGGTTGGGGCGAGTTCATGGGCTTCATTTCGGCCTATGGCTACTGGATTTCGGCGCTGCTTGCCACCGTTTCCTACACCACGCTTCTGTTCGCGTCCATCTCGTACTTCGTTCCTCTGTTCGGTGAGGGCAATAACCTTCCTTCGGTCATCGGCGCATCCATCGTGGTTTGGATTTGCTGGCTTTTGGTGAGCCGCGGCGTGAAAGAGGCTGCGAGCGTCAACATCATCACGACTATCGCCAAGCTGGTTCCGCTGTTTGTTGCGATCGTCGCAATTCTGTTCAGCATGCACTTCGACCCGGAAATCTTCATGGACAACTTCTGGGGCGAGCCCGATGGACCGAGCTTGTGGGATCAGGTTGTTGGCACCGTGGGCGTGAGCATCTGGATCTTCTTGGGCATCGAGGGTGCTGTCGCCATTTCCGGTCGCGCGAAATACAGCAAAGACGTAGGCCGCGCAACCGTCACCGCATTTATTGGCATTCTGTGCATCTACCTGCTGGTTTCCATTCTGTCCATGGGCGTTATGCCTCGCGCTGAGCTTGCAGAGCTCCCCAACCCGTCGATGGCGGGCGTGCTCGAGGCCGTTGTTGGCCCGTGGGGCGCGGCGCTTGTGAATTTGGGCGTTGCGCTGTCTCTTCTGGGCGCCATGCTGGGCTACACCATCATCTCTTCCGAATGTCCGCACGAGGCTGCGAAGCAGGGCGTGTTCCCGAAAGTCTTCGCGAAGGAAAATCGCAAGGGCGCCCCTATCGTCACCCTTACGGTGACCTGTCTCATCGTTCAGGCGTTCCTCGTCATCATTTTGTTCTCTGAGCAAACGTACCAGTTCTTCTATGGCGTGTCGGTTTCGATGATTTTGATTCCGTACTTCTTCAGTTCGATGTTCTTGCTCGTGTGTGCGTTTAAGAAGGACGGGTTCGAAGGCGTTACGGGCGGCAAACTAGCGTTCTACCGCGGTATTGGCATCGTTGGCTTCTTCTACTCGATCTTCCTAATTTACGCGGGCGGCCTTACGGGTCTCATGATCACGACCATTCTGTTTGCGCCGGGCATTGTTTTGTACTGGTATGGCCAGAAAGAGCGTAACGAGGCATTCCTGCCGAAAACGCTCGACAAGGTGGTTGCCGCCGCTATTGTCGCGTTCTTCGTGATCAGCATCGTGTGCATTGCGACGGGTACGATTTCGGTTATCTAACTCGAACGTTTTCGTTGCGCGAAGTGATGCGCTAGGGCCAGGGGATTGCTCCCTGGCCCTTTTGCGTTGAGGGAGGATGCAGCGCGATAACCTGGGCTTGTTTTCTGTTCGTGAAAATAAGCACGCGCGTGGTCGATTGGATGCCGCGCCTGCCGTCTGCGTGGTATCATGAACGGACATTAGCTCACAGCATTACATCCACTTCAAACACATCACGATGCAAGGGGCCTCATTTTTTATGTCGCGCAACAGCAGCAATATCATTTCATTTGACGGCTCGAACCGCGCATCTTCGCGTGCGTTGCGAGATGTTGTTGAGTCGCGTGCTGCTCGATATGACGAAAGCGCATCCATGCGCGGTCGCGACGTCTATGCCTCATCAGGCCGCGTCAGCTCTCATGCTGTTGGCGAAACCTCTTCCGCTCGCGGGCTCGATTATTCCCAATCGCTCGATTCGTTTTCAAGCGACCGTTTCGCCCGCGGCGAACGTGCTCGATTCTCGAAAGTCACGCGCTCTGGACGTATCCAGCCTATCGTTGAGCCGAGTCCCTACGATGACCGCGAAGCATCGTTCGCGGCGAATTCGCGCGTGAGTTCGCGTCCGGCTCGCTCCTCGCGTTCGGCATCGGGCCGAAAGGCGTCGAGGCCGTCCGGCTTCGATTTGGGCGCTTTTTCGGCATTCGACGATCTTGACGAGCAGCTCTTCGGCGACGGTTCGGCCCGCTTGAATTCGCGCCGCTCCTCTCGTACGGGCGAGTCGCGCAACTCGCGTGGCGCATCGGCGCAGCCCCGTGCTGCGGTCGAGGTGTTCGATCCCGATGATATCGAGAATGACGAGGACGAGACGTCGTATGGCTCGCGCCTTTCGAAAAAGGAGCGCCGTCAGAAGTCGAAGGCCAAGGCCAAAGCCGAGAAGCTTTTCAATCGTCAATTTGGAGGCGATGCTGGCGCTCCTGCGCAAGCGGGCAGTCGGGCGGCGGTCTACAAAGGCGAGATGGGTCGTAATCATAAGCGAGCTTTCAACGACCTTGGCGGTTCGAACGAGGGACGCAGTGCCCGTGGCGGCCGAGGCGCGGCTGCCACAAGTCGCGCGTCGCAGACAAAAGCCCATTTGAGCGCACCGATTTGGGTCTATGCGCTCGGCATTTTGATTTGCATCGCCGCGGCTCTTTGGTTCTTGTATCCTATGGCGCAGCAGTATTACGTGGGTTTGCGCACGCAAGACAAGCTTGAGGCGGAATACGCCCTGCTCAGCGAGCGCAACGCAGCTATCCAAAGCGACATTGATCGGCTTTCGACCGACGAGGGCATCGAAGATGTCGCGCGCGAGCAGCTTGGTTGGGTGTCGAAGGGCGAGACCGCTGGCGTTGTGGTTGGCCTTTCTGAAGACGAAACGTCGTCGACGCCCGATACGGTGCATTCTCAAATCGATTCCGCGAGCGTGAAAACGCCCGACACATGGTACTCGGGCGTGCTCGACCCTCTTTTCGGGTATAGCGACGCTCAATAAAGCACGATTCGAGCCGGGGAAATTCCCCGGCTCTTTCTTTACAATGAAAGCAAGATGGAAGAGCGAGCGGAAAGGTGCGTCGCATGAGGGTCGCTGCAATCGATATCGGAACAGTAACGAGCCGTTTGCTCGTTGCGGACGTGGATGCTTCGGGTGTTTACCAGGTGGCCCGCCAAAGCGCCATCACGAATTTGGGCGAAGGGGTCGATGCCTCAGGCGAACTTTTGCCCGAAGCGATCGATCGCACGGTTGCCCAGGTCGCTGAGTACCGCAAGGTTATTGATGCATGCGCAGCCGATTGCGCTGTCGATCGCGTGGTCGCTCTTGCCACGAGCGCGAGTCGCGATGCGCGCAATTCGGGAGTATTCGTGTCACGTCTGCGTGAAGTCGGCGTTGAACTGTCGGTGATTCCGGGCGAGCGTGAGGCGGCGCTGTCGTTTTTGGGTGCGTCGAATGATTTTCGCAATGAGGATTTGTTGTTTGCCGATATCGGTGGCGGTTCGACCGAGATGGTATTTGGTCGAGCGAATGGATCGGCTGGCGACCTTGTACCTGATGTTGCGGTTCGAGCATCGCATTCTTTCAACATCGGCTGCCGTCGCATGACGGAGCGATTCTTGGCCGGCGACCCGCCGACGAAAGGCGAGCTTGCTGCGGCTTCGGCATGGGCGCACGAGACTCTCGCGCCGTTTTTCGAAACGCGCAATTCGTGCGACCGTCTTGTTGCGGTTGCGGGGACGCCCACGAGTGTGGTGGCCGTGCGAGACGCTTTGGTGCCCTATGACTCGTCGAAGGTTCACGGCTCTCGCGTGACGCGCGCTGAATTCGACGAAGTGGCCAAGCGCATGTGGGAGCTGCCGCTCGCCGAACGCATGAAGGTTGCAGGCATCCAGCCCAAGCGGGCGGGTATTTTTCCTGCGGGCCTTGTGATTCTGGGTGCGGTCATGGACCTTGCGAATCTTGACGGCTTCACGGTGAGCGAGAGTGATATTCTTATCGGCATTGTGCTCGACGCGGCAAGAAACGCGCTTTAGGAAGCGCTGGTTAATTGCAAGCCCCCCATGTATTCAATGCTCAGAGCATATAGCATGTTAACGGGGGTGCCGGCTTTTGACTTTACGGAAGGACGCCCTAGGGCGTGAGCGTGGAGCCGATTGCCGCGAGTCGGGCCCTTGTGCGCGATTTGGCGATTCTCAAAACGTTTTGATCGCTCAGGGCCCGCGTTGCTCGGCGACTGGCGCAAAACGATGGTATTAGCGTGTCTTTCGTGGGCTTTTGCAGTGATTGTTGCTCATTTGCTATCATGGAAAACCGTGCAAATAGCACGATAAGCATCGTGGGAGCGTGGCGGAATTGGCATACGCAGCGGACTTAAAATCCGCCGCCGCAAGGCTTGTGGGTTCGAGTCCCACCGCTCCTACCAAGGAAGAGCGTGGCTTCCAGGCGGGTTTCGACCTATGGCGGCTTCGAGTCGGAAGGGACTCGAACCGATGAGGTGGAATTCCGTCAAGAAAACTGCCCAGTGGGCAGTTTTCAGGAATTCGCCCGAAGGCTTCAGCCTGAGGGGTCGGGCTCGCGCGAGCGAGGCCGGAGTCCTGCTACTCCTACCAAGGAAGAGCGTGGCTTCCAGGTGCTTTGTTTTGCATGAACCCATTGCGGTGAACCTACGATCGGAAAGTCCGGTATGAATCCAGCTGAAGTGAGAAACGAAAGCATGAACGAACTCCTTACGGCAGCGGCGAATCCGCCCGCGTCGTTCGAGGAGTATCTCATTCAGAATGCCAAGGTCGTAGGCGATTTAGTGAACTCGTATATCCCGTCGGGCGACCATCCCGATATGGATACGTATCTCTATGGGCCCCTTATGAAATACAGCGAAAACGGCGGCAAGCGTCACCGTCCGTTGATTTGCTTTGCGGCGTGCGTTGCTGTGGGCGGCGATATTCGCCATGCTGCATCTGCCGCTTCGGCCATCGAACACTTCCATACGGCGGCTCTTATTCACGACGATATCGCCGACGAGGCGACTACCCGTCGCGGCGTGCCCTGCATGCACCTCACCGAAGGCTTGGGCATCGCCATTAACACGGGCGACCTTGCGCTTTCCATGGTGAATGGTGCCGTTATGAGGGATCCATATCTTACCGATGCCCAAAAAGTGCGCGTGGTTACCGAGCTTATTGAAATGACCCGCCGCACCATCGAGGGCCAGGCCCTCGATTTGGGCTGGGCGCGCGACAAGCGTTACGACATCACTCCCGACGATTATCTGTGCATGGCAATTCATAAAACCGCGCATTATTCTGGTGCGGTTCCGTTGGCTGTCGGCGCCATCGTTGGTGGCGGCACCGAAGAACAGATTGCCGCGCTGCGCGAATATGGCTTGGCTACGGGTTTGGCTTTCCAAATTCAAGACGACCTGCTCAATATCGAGGGCGACCCCGAAATCGTGGGCAAAGATTACGCGAGCGATATCACTGAAGGCAAGCGCACGCTCATGGTCGTGCATGCGCTGAAGCATTCCGACAAGCGCGATCGCCTCGTTGAGATTCTCTCTTCGAAAACGACCGATGTTGCTGAGCTTGCCGAGGCTGTGTCGATTATGCGCGAGGCCGGTTCTCTTGATTATGCGCGTGATTACGCGAGCTCGCTTACCGATAAGGCAAAGGAAAAGCTCCTTCAGGAAATCGACGAGAGCAATGCTCGTGCGCTACTCATTTCTATGGCCGATTATTTCATCAATCGCATGAAATAATGCGATGCTAAGGACGAAGCTATGATTCCTCAAGCAATTCATAGGGAAGGCGAAGCCGACGAGGGCTTTGAGCTGGGTGAACGTCTGCTGTATTTGCGCACGCCGTATTTTTCGGGCAAAGACGTCGAGCAGCTGCAAACGGCTCTCGGTGCGCTTGGTTTTGCATGCGGCGGCGTAAGCGGCACGTTTGGCGCCTATACCGAAGGCGCTTTGCGCAAGTTTCAGCTGAATATGGGCCTTGTGCCCGACGGCATCGCTGGCGTGAAAACGTATGCGACGCTGCGCCATTTGCACAATGCATGGCAAGACAAGCCTCAAATTGAAGATCGCGCATATATGGGATTCGCACGTGCCGCCGATGTGCTTGAAAACCATGCTGTGTGTCTGTTCGGCACGGAAGAATACACGCGCAGCGTGGCATCGAATATGTCGAACTTGGCTATGGCGACGAATCCGCGCTCCAAAATGGTGAGCGCCGAAACGTTGCTCGTGCCTCCCGATGCGAATATGCTGCTTGCGCATATTGTGCGTTCGGGCCGGCCTTATGAAACGAATGTGCCACGCGTTGTGTGCGACGACCCTCAGGTGCTTGGTCGCCGCATTGCGAATGCGGTTGATGCGGCAAATGAGGCTGCCGAAGCTGGTCGTCCTCGCCGTATCGTTCTTGAAATCGTCGGTCCCGGCGTTGACGAAAGCGTGGCGGCTATCGAGCGAGCTGCTCACCACGATGCGATTACGCTTTTGGACGCATTCTGCAACGCGTTTTAAATTCAAAACTGTTTTCTTTTCAGGTTTCTGAAAGCCCGCCGTGTGCGGGCTTTT
>NZ_CDRRGL010000019.1:0-20824 GCF_977041755.1 Slackia sp. | reverse complement strand
TCGGCGTTCACGATTTTATCGACGGGCAGCTCGGCGGGGTTGGAGCGGCACTTGAAAATGTTCATGCCGTACTCCACCGGGTCAACGCCAACGAATTCAGCCGTTTTCGCGATGATGTCGCGGTCGAAATTCGTGGTGGTGGGAGACTTCATGATCACCGTGTCGGTGAGCATGGCGCCCAACAGCACGGCAGCGATAGCCTTAGGCATTTCGATGCCCTCGATGCCGAACTCGCGAGCAACAATCGCGCAGGTCGAGCCAACAGGCATGGCGTTGTAGCGAAGCGGCTGCGCGGTGGTAAGGCCGCCCAGGCGATGGTGGTCGACGATTTCGACAATCTCGGCATTCTCGAGGCCCTCGGCAGACTGCAGCGCCTCGCTATGGTCGACAAGAATCACCTTATCGCCTTCGCCCACACCCTCGATGAGGCGCGGGGTCTCGATGCCATTCTCGGAAAGAATCCACTCGGTCTCGGGCGGAAGGCCGCCGAGGCGAACAGCTTCGTACGTCACATCTTCGCCGTTCTTCTTGGCGAGTTCATTCTTCAGATAGGCATAGCCAATCGCAGCCGAAATCGCGTCGTTATCGGGATTCTTGTGACCGAACACCAGAATCGAAGGCATAGGGTTTCCTCCTTGTTTCACTTCATACAAATCGTAGCGAAACAGTGTACCATGGCAGAATCACGCGAGCCCGTTCGTGTGCAATGACCCATAGAATTCCCAGCAGAAAGGCCAAACATGAGGATTCTTGGCATTCGAGATATCATCGGCCCCATTATGATTGGCCCATCGAGCAGCCACACCGCGGGCGCGCTTCGCATCGCGAGCATGTGCCGCCGTTTGCTCGCGGGCGAACCTCGCCAGGTGGCCTTTCATCTATACGGCAGCTTTGCCCACACCTATCGCGGACACGGCACCGACAAAGCCCTTGTCGCAGGCCTGCTCGGCATGGCGGCCGACGACGAACGCATTCGCGATTCATTCGAAATCGCCAAACAACAAGACTTGAGTTTCACATTCGAGCCGCGTCCGAACGAGCCGATGCCCCATCCCAACACCGTATGCATCGAAGTCACCGATTCCACGGGTTCTCATGTTTCTATGCGTGGAGAGAGCATTGGCGGAGGCGCGGCGGTCATCACGCGCATCAACGGCATCGACGTTCGCCTGACGGGCGAATATCACAGCATCGTCGTGAAGCAACGCGACGTGGCAGGCGTTCTCGCGCACATCGCGACGTGCCTTTCGGTATTCGACGTAAATATCGCTACCACAAAGCTGTTCCGCGAACGAAAAGGCGAGCTCGCTTACACCATTATGCAAACCGATGACGAAATCGACGAGCGCGTGGCCGCAAGCATCGCGAAGCATCCAGACATCTTCGACGTGCGCATTGTGAAAAGCGATCGAGCGAGCGAAGCGGTTGCCCCCGTGAAAGGCAATGCGGAAAACGCCGGAGGTTTCGCCGCCGAATTCACCCCGCAGGAAGCCGCCGCCCGTTTTGAAGAACTTGATTTTGCATGCGGGGCAGAAATGCTCGCCTATTGCGAACATGAAGGCATCGCAATTTCGGAGGCAATGTGCCGCCGCGAACGGTGCATGCTTGCAGCCGATGGCGTCGCGGTCGACAACACGCGACGCTATTTGGAACGCGTGCTTTCCGTTATGCGCGAATCGGCAACCGCGCCCATAACATCGCCCGTGCGTTCGATGGGCGGCCTTATTGGTGGAGAGGCAGCCGCGCTTTCGAAGCTCGAGGCCAAAACGGATAGCGGCACGGCCAACGCATGCATCGCCGACCCTATGCTCGGCCGCGCAACCACATATGCCATGGCGGTGCTCGAAACGAACGCGTCCATGGGGCGTATTGTCGCAGCGCCCACGGCCGGTTCTTCGGGCGTCGTGCCCGCAATGCTTTTAGCAGCGCAAGATGAACATGGATTCAGCGATGAAGAACTCATCAACGCGTTAGCGAACGCAGCTGCAATTGGGTACTTGATCACGAGGAATGCTACGGTTGCCGGAGCCGAAGGCGGATGCCAAGCCGAAGTTGGCGCCGCGAGCGCCATGGCCGCAAGCGCGGCATGCGAGCTTTTCGGAGGAACGCCCGCGCAATGCTTCGCCGCAGCGAGCAATGCGCTTTGCGGGCTCATGGGCCTTGTGTGCGACCCCGTCGCGGGCCTGGTCGAAGCGCCCTGCCAGAAGCGCAACGCCACGGGCGTCGCCAACGCAATCGTATCGGCGCAAATCGCGCTCGCGGGCATTGGCAACCTCGCGAACTTCGACGAAACCGTTGAAGCCATGCGGCGCGTGGGCAATTCCCTTCCCTTCGAGCTTCGAGAAAGCGCACTCGGCGGCCTTGCCGCAACGCCTTCCGCATGCGCATTCTGCGGAGGCTGCATGAACTAGCAAACCAACAGGATGTGTTAAATGCTCGTAGCATTTAACACATCTGTCTCGCCTTTTTCGCACAGGAACGCTAGCGAACCACTTCCCCTTTATAGCCCGTGATGCCGCCGATATTCTCAACCTTGGTGTAACCCGAACGCTTCAAAAACGAGAGCGCTTGACCGCTTCTCGACCCCGTGAGGCAATGGACGAAAATCGGAGTCTCCTTTTCCGGATATTCCTGAAGCACGCGCTTAATGTCGTTAAGGGGAATATTGACGCTCCCGGGAATATGGCCCTGTCCATATTCTTCTTCACTACGTACATCGATTAAAACCGCGCCATCGGTCGCGCGCCATCGGTCAACGCCCCTGTTAATAGTGGCTCCTGTAATCAAGTCTATAAAGCTCATGCGGTGCTCCTCATCTTTCTTCAAACGCCCTCGCAAAGCGGCGACACGTTTGCATGCCGACGTTGGATTTAAACTATAGCCCACTGGTAAAATACCAATATTACAGTCATTTGTAAGGAGGTTCTCGTGCTTTAAAACGGCAGAATCTGGATGGGCCAGAGCGACACAACCCCTGTTATTTTCTGCTCAACCAGGCAACCGGCATGGACCCATCGCGACGCATCAGGCACCGACACCCTCTCCATTGCCCGCAAGGCCTGCCTATCCGAAACCCCAACTCCCCGCCAACCTGTTAAACGCTACGAGCATTTAACAGGTTGATGCCTATCAGCCCCAAACAGCAAGGAACGTTTGAGCATGCTACCTGTCTTTCTTCAAGGATTATCGTTGGGCCTGGCGTTTTTGGCCCCTATCGGCATGCAGAACCTCTTCGTCATCAACAGCGCGTTAAGTCATACGTTCGGTCGAGCGCTGGCGACGTCTCTGGTAGTTGTGTTCTGGGACATCTCCCTGGGAGTTACGTGTTTCTTGGGAGCCGGGGCGCTCATGGATGCGTTTCCGTGGCTTAAGAAAATCATGCTGGGGCTTGGCGGCCTGCTGGTTATATACATAGGCATAGGCCTTATTAGAACGGAAGCGAGCTTGGATGGCGGCAAAGACGTCAACCAGCCATTCTTGAAGATCATCGCTGCCGCATTCGTTGTGACATGGCTCAACCCACAAGCCCTCATCGATGGCACCATGATGTTAGGGGCATTCAGGGCAACGCTACCGGCAGGCGGCGACCTTCCCTTCATCCTCGGCTTCACGTCGGCAAGCTTCATTTGGTTCAACAGCCTTGCCATTGCGTCGAATTTGCTCGGAGTCAAAATCAATACGCGTGCCCTTACCTGGCTCAATCGCCTTTGCGGCATTGTGATCATTTGCTACGGAGCAAAGCTGCTTTTCGATTTAGCGCGAATGATTTTCGGATAAAACGCCCCCCCACAAAACAGCAGCCACCGGCACAACGGCCCAACCGCTAGCAAAAAACGGGGCCCGCATATGCGAGCCCCGCCAAAGGGAGGGTGTATTGAAATAGCGAGTCTTGTCGTTAGCCTTGAATGGCCTTTGCGACAACCTCGCCGGCATTCTTGCCAAACACCGTGATGTCGCAAACGGCATTGCCGCCAATACGGTTGTTGCCATGAATGCCGCCCGTTACTTCGCCCGCAGCATACAGGCCCTTAATCGGCTCGTCGCCTTCGCCAAGAGCCTGATTGTCGACATTAATCTTAATGCCGCCCATCTCGTGATGAATGCCAGGAGCAACCTTAATGGCATACATATTGCCAGGCTGGAATTCGATCATGCCCTGAGTACGACCGAATTCATCGGTTGCGCCCTCGGTCGTGAGCTTGTTGTAGGCATCGATGGTCGCCTGCAAGGTAGCTGCATCAACCTCGATTTCTTTAGCCAAAGCCTCGACCGAGTCGCCCTTCTTCACAAGACCGCTCTTGTCGTAGTTCGCAGCGGCTTTATTCTTGTCGTAAACGGTCTGGTCGAAAACCTCCCACGCAAATTTACCCGGCTGCTCAAGCTCCGCAGCAGAGACCTTGTCTCGCGTGCTCATTTCATTGAAGAAGCGCTTGCCTTCGGAGTTGACCAGAATTGCGCCGCCACCGCGCAGGCCCTCTGCTATCAGCATAGAAGAGCTCTGCTCGACAGTCGGGTGAATCTGAATCTGATCCATCTGAATCAGCTGTGCGCCAACCGCTTCGGCCATTGCGTAGCCATCACCTGTAGCGCCAGGCTGATTGGTGGAAACATACCCCTCAAGGTCGGGACGATACTTCGTAATCATGTCGGGATTGGAGCCCAAACCGCCTGCGGCGAGAATAACAGCCTTGGCGCTGTAGTCGCCCTTGTCGGTTTTCACGCCGGTAATCGATCCATCGTCGGCCTGCACGAGCTCCTTGACGTCACAATTTGTCTTGATTTCGATGCCACGATCCTCAACGGCCTTTTGCAAACCAGGAACGATGGTCTTGCCGACAGCAGAGCCGTCGGTCGGGCGATGGCAGCGCTTCACCGACATGCCGCCCGTCATCGTGATGTTGTCAAGCGTGATGCCCAAACCATCAAGCCAATCAATAGCTCCGGCGGAATTATTGCACATGAAGTGGACGAGCTCCGGATTGCCGGTATCGTGACCGCCATCCAAGGTTTCCTGGGCAAAAAGCTCATTGGAGTCATCGATGCCCTGAGCCTTCTGGAATTTCGTTTCGGAAGCGTTCATGCCCGAAGACGAGAAATTCGTGTTGCCGCCGACATTGCCTTCTTTCTCAAGAACGACGACCTTCTCAACGCCTGCATCATGCGCCGCGATGGCAGCAGACATGCCCGCTCCACCAGCACCCACGATAACGATGTCGTATTCTTCGGCCTTGCTTTCTGCCTTGCCGTCACCTTTGCTGGAGCAGCCCGCCATGCCAAAAGCAACCATCGCACCAACAGTTGCCGCGCCTGCAACAAAATTTCGACGTGAAATTTGCATTGCCATAAGAAATCCCTCCTAATGATTCCCTCTGGTTCATTACGCATTGAACCTTCCTTAGCGAGCCCTTCACGCCCGTTAAGCGAGCATTATCCTAGATATTCCATAGGTTTATCGTCTACGCCCAATTTGGGTGTTTTAACGTTTACCCAGTTCAATAGCTTGCATAACATCTCTTACACCCCTATGAACACCCATAGCCAAAGCGCCAAAGCTTCAAAACGACTATACTGCTGAACGCACTTCAGCACGAAAGGCCGAAGGCGTTGGAAGGGATTACATGAGTTCAAGACAGAAAGCAGCATGCGCAACAGCTGGACTTGCATGCGCATTCGGAGGGATTTGGTCAATCGATGCGCATGTTGCCGCGCTTTCGGGCACGCCCTACACAACGCTTTGGATGCGCATCGTATCGCTCTGCGTCTACCTCGTTGCATGCGCCATTGCTATCAGGGAACCGAGCATCTTCGATGGCAATGGCGAAACCGCCAGAAAGCGAGCCGCGCGCCTGATTGCATGCAGCACGGCATGCCTCTTCATATCGCTTGCGGGCTCGCTCGGATTCATCTACGGAGCCAAAGGCGCGCTTGCCTTGGCATGCGGCTTCGCCATGAAGCTCTTTGGAGCCCCGCTCACCATTGCCTTGGTGTGCTGCTATTCACGCATTAATAAGGCCGATTCGACGAAAGCCTCGCTTATAGGCATCTCAGGCGCGTTCGTTGCTCAGTCGATACTATCTTCGATTAATGTCCAACAGCTCTGGCATCCCCTCATTGGCATATGCGCAGGGTTCGCCCTCTGCGCTGTTGCAATCATCTGCATCGCTGCGCTTTTATGCACAGAAGCGCCTGAGGCAGCCCACGCGCCCTCGGGCACCCAAGTGGCAAAGAGTCAACCAAGCGAATCACGCAACCAGCCCCCCCTTTCGAAACGTATTCACGGGACCATTCCTCGCCATACTTGTAAGCACGTCCTTCATGCTTGGTTTTTTGCGCTCGGGGCTACAAACCAACGACGCTTTAAGCGCGTCGCCTTTTATCGCCATCGCCCTTGTCGCGTTCTGCATCCTTTTGATTCCGACCGATGCGCACGTAAGCCTTCCAAACCTTCTGAGCGTCGGTCTCGCATGCGTTGCAGCAGCCTTCCTCGTGGCTCCGCTCATCAACTCTACCGTTCCAGATTGCCAAACGATTTTAGCAAGCTTAGGCACCACCGTTTTAGAAGCGGCAGCATGGGCAATGGCGGCGAGCGCCGCACGCCAAAGCCGAAAAACGCTTGTGGCAGCCGCGTTTGCACGCCTGTGCGTTGCGTTCGGTCATCTCCTGGGCGCGTTAATCGCTCGAAGCATGCTCGTCCTTTCCAATGCAGACGCGAGCGCAATTCAGGCAGGCTCGCTCGTCGTCGTCTTCGTGTATTTCATGATTGCGCTGTTCCTAGGACGCGCTTCGACGGAAGCATTTGTCCAAATCGGAAAGGGATCAACCGCACGTGAAACCGACAGTCGAGTTGCCGCGCTCGAAGAAACCGCAACGCTCATTGGCATGGGGAACAATACATACGGCCGCAACGAAAACGAAGCCAGTCAAGAACACTTGGACTATACGCATGCAGAACTTCGCCAGAAGCCTTTTGCGCCCATAAAAGCACAAACGAGCACAACGTCGCATATGGAATTCGATGCCATATGCGACGGCAACACGGAGCGCGCACTTGAAGCTATCGCGCACACATGCCAACTTACCCCGCGCGAGATCGAAGTGTTTAGACTCCTGTCGCTCGGCAGGGATATCTCGACTATAGAAAACGACCTGTGCATATCGCGAAACACCGCGAAGATGCACATTCGTCATGTGTACCAAAAACTGGAGGTTCATTCGAAGCAAGAACTTATCGACCTCGTAAGAACCCAGTAAGAGGCTCCGCAGATATATAGTGGACCCTCTCGCTACAAGAGGAACGATGCAGAGAGATCAATCTCAAGAATAAGATTCGCACTCCCCCTAAAGCCGCAGCGTACCGTTCAACTCAAGCTAGCGGAATTGCCTTATGTCCCAAATTGTCAAGAGCGGCGCAAGGCCGACCGAAATGCGCCAACGGGGCATACAACCGCAAGAAATGAAACGGACTCACTCATTAGAACGACGCATTCCCATTGCACCCCTCCCTGGCCAGTTTCATATACACGGCAGACGATTCAATGCCAACCGACTTGCGCCCCATTTCCTGAGCCACCCTGCACGTCGTGCCCGTGCCAACGAAAGGATCGAGAACGATTCCACCTTCAGGGCAAGTGAGCGCAATAGGATTTTTCACAAGATCCTCGGGAAAGGAAGCATAGTGGTATTCGCCGCTGTGCTCATCTTCAGGGAAGACATTCCAGACATCGGATACCAGTGCGCTATTCCTCTTGAACTTTATAAAGTGGAATCCATTTTCAGCAAGCTCCTTCTCACCCGCCGACGACCCAGTAGAGTTTCTATGGGCAGTACGTATTTCCCCGCGTAAGACCATGCTGAAATCGGACACTTTGCCACATTCGACGAGGTGCAGCATCTTAGCAAGGGCAGCATACGCATTTGATTTTTCGGAATCGGTCAGCTTGGTTGAACGCTCGACTTTCCTGCGATAGCCAGCGCCGCGCAGCCAGCAAAAGTTGCAAAAGAAAATGTCAGCAACTATGCATGGCAATCAGCAATCCTCTTGGTGAGGGCAGCAAGCTTTTCCGCTTGTGCTGATTGCCATGCGCTCCTCTTGTCCTTAGGCGAGCTTGCGAGCGAGCTCTCGCACCTCTTCCAACTTGGGCGACGATGCCATGCTGTCGCGCTCGGTCATACCGCTGATGGTGACAATGCCCTGGTCCTCCCACTTGCAGTACGCGCAGGTTGACTTGTACATAGCGATCGCCGCATCATAGACGCCCTCGCTGTGGCTATCGAGCAAAAGGGCCGTCTTGGTGAACGGGAATCCCGTGGCACCAAAGGCGTACAGGCGGTCGATGGCAGCCTTCTCCTGCGCGGTGATATCAAACCAGTAGATAGGCGAGGCGAAGACGACCATGTCGGCGTCTTTCAGCGGCTCGATCACGTCGGCCATGTCGTCCTTCTGCACACAGGTGCCCTCATGAGCAAAGCAGTACCGGCATCCTAAGCAGGCGATCTTCTTGCTGGCAACGCGGACGACCTCGACCGTATTGCCGCCCTCACGCGCGGTCTCGGCAAACGCCTCGACCATGGTGTCGGTATTGGCGCCCTTGCGCGGGCTACCACTCAATACAACGATATTCATAGAAATCTCCCCCCTTCATGCCGCAGGCGCGCGGCATATTATTTTGTTTTAACCAAAACGCATGGAGTTATTCAATCGCCTCGTTTCAGCTACTCCCACTCTTTAGAAGAATCGTTGCTGGAGACTTGGCATTGAATCAAGGCACACCTTATTTCAGATATTCCTCAAAGAATGCTTTCAGTTTTTCAAACGGAATGATGTCCATCCGATCGTAAAGGTCGGTGTGGTTAGCGCCGGGGATAATGAGCAATTCCTTGTTGTCCCCCGTCAGCTTGCTGTACGCAGTTTCACTGAAATAGCGGGAGTGCGCCTTCTCGCCATGCACCAGCAACACAGCAGAGCGGATTTCGCTGCTATATTGCAAAATCGGCATATTCAAAAATGACAGCGAAGACGTCGCATTCCAGCCTCCGTTGGAGTTCAGGCTGCGGGGATGGTAGCCTCGCGGAGTTTTGTAGTAGGCGTAATAGTCCGCTACAAACTGCGGCGCGTCCTCCGGCAGCGGATCGACCACGCCGCCCGCCAGCGCATAGCTGACGTTTTTATAGTCCTCGGTGCGCTGCGCGTTCAACGCTTTCCGCTTTTCAAAGCGTGCCTGCTCAGAGTCCTCGGCGTCAAAATAGCCGTTGGCGGTCACGCGGGTCATATCGTACATGGTCATAGCCGCGGTAGCTTTGATACGGGTGTCGATGGCTGCTGCATTGACTGCCATGCCGCCCCAACCGCAGATACCGATGATGCCGATGCGCTCCGGATCGACGTTTTCCTGTACCGAGAGGAAGTCCACCGCTGCGCAGAAGTCCTCGGTGTTGATGTCCGGCGATGCTACATAGCGGGGCGTACCGCCGCTCTCGCCGGTATAGGACGGGTCGAAGGCAAGCGTGAAAAAGCCCATTTCCGCCATCTTTTGCGCATATAGGCCGGACGATTGCTCCTTCACCGCGCCAAACGGACCGCTGACGGCGATAGCAGGCAGCTTGCCTTCCGCGTTCTTCGGCACGTACACATCAGCCGCCAGCGTGATGCCATATCGGTTATGGAAGGTCGCCTTGCTGTACTCAACCTTGTCGCTTTTGGGGAATACCTTGTCCCATTCCTGCGTCAGTTTCAACTGCTCCATGCCTAAGCCTGCTTGTCAGTCGCTTTAAGGTATTCCTCGTCCTCCACGGGCTCCAACCACTCGTTGGAGGTCTCCTCACCAGGAACTTCCACCGCGAGATGGGAGAACCAACTGTCAGGCGCCGCACCGTGCCAGTGCTTTACGCCCGCGGGAATATTCACTACATCGCCAGGGCGCAGCTCTTGTGCCGGTTTGCCCCATTCCTGGTAAAGCCCTCGGCCAGCCACGCAGACGAGGATCTGCCCGCCGCCATTTTTGGCGTGATGGACGTGCCAGTTGTTGCGGCAGCCGGGCTCGAACGTAACGTTGTAAATGCCGACCTGCTCGGTGGAAAGGGGCGCGAGGTAGCTTTGCCCGATAAAGTACCTCGCGAATTCGTCGTTGGGCGCGCCGATGGGAAAGGCCATCTCGTTTTGGTGCTCGGCCTTTGCGTCGGCGGCATCGTCATCCGCCCAGACCTCCTTCGCCATGCGGAAGGCCGCCCATGCCTTGGGCCAGCCCGCGTAAAACGCCGCGTGCGTAAGAATTTCCGCTATCTCCGCCCTGGTCACGCCGTTGTTCTTTGCGGACATCAGATGATATTGGAACGAGGAGTCCGTCAGGCCCTGCGCCATTAGGGCCACAACCGTCACCACACTGCGGTCTCGAAGGGAGAGCCCGTCTTCTCGGCTCCACACCTCGCCGAACAGCACATCGTCATTGAGCTGTGCAAATTTGGGGGCAAAATCCCCCAGGGCATCTCTGCCCGCCGTCTGTTTAATCGTCATGTTTGATTCCTCCTGTCGATGGTTTTGAGCGCAAAACTGCTTCCGCGCGACTAAGCAGCCCGCCTAGATTTCCATGCCCATTCGTCGCGCCTGCTCAAGAGCGGGGTGCCCGGCGATTTCGTCCACGCCGTTCACGCCGCCGGCGAATACCGTTCCGGCAAGTGTGCAGCGGGGGAAGCAGTCGACCCATCCTTGCACCGCCTTCTTCGCGCCGTCGAAGGTCGAGCGCCCACTCTCCGCCGCCGTTGCCAACAGATACGCCTCGGTGAATGCGTAATCGGAACCGAAGAGTGGGTTGGCGCGGTCCAACATGGTCTTGAGCTGGCCGCAGACGCTGTAGTAGTAGACGGGCGTTGCAAACACCAACACATCCGCATCGTGCATCTTGGCGGCAATTTCTATGGCATCGTCCTGGATGACGCAGTACCCCAGCTTCAGGCAGGCAAGGCAGCCCCTGCAGAAGCCGAGCTGCTTTTCGCGCAGGTGCACGGTCTCCACGCTGTGGCCCGCTTCTTGCGCACCGTTGGCGAAGGCATCCGCCAACGTCTCGGAATTGCCATTCTTTCGAGGACTTGAGGAGACTATCAAAACTGTTTTGCTCATTACGGAATACCCCTTGAACTCGCGATTTATATTGACGAAAATAAAGGTAATACCTAAACATAACTTTAGGTCAATGAGTAAATTCGAGATTTGTCCGGAGGGGCCATGTACACAATCGGACAGGTGGCGGAGATGTTCGGTCTGCCCGTTTCCACGCTGCGGTATTACGACAAGCAGGGGCTGTTCCCAGGATTGGAGCGGACGTCCGGCATTCGCCGATTCGGCGATACGGAACTCGAGGCGCTTCGGGTCATCGAATGCCTGAAGAAGGCTGGGATGGAGATCAAGGACATCCGGCTGTTCATGGAATGGTGCGCCGAGGGCCCGTCCACTTATCCCAAGCGCAAGGCCATGTTCGAGGAGCGGAAGGCCCACATGGAATCGGAAATCGCGAACATGAACCGTGCGCTGGATATGTTGAAGTTCAAATGCTGGTACTACGAGCAGGCGATTCAAGATGGCGGCGAGGACAGGCTGAAGGCGCTAATTCCCGACGATTTGCCAGAAGAAATCAAAAGCGCCTACGAGAACGCACACGCTCGATAAAGCCGTTCGCTACCCATGGGACTCCGGCAAGGAGCTCTTTTCGAGCAGAACGAAAAGAAAGTCTCCGAACCAGAGGGTCCAAAGGCCGTTATTCCCGTTTTTCGCTGGTGGCTTTGCTCTATGGCGACGCCGAAACAGCATCAGACGGTACTCGACGATATCAGATGCTTTGTCTCGAGCGCGGCAGACACCGCATCGAGGAACTCCCGCACATGGTCGGCGGGGTGCGGCGAATGAAGCAGCCCGTAAGACACGAGACAGCCCCAATCGGTAGGGACGGTTTTGAGCATGGGGTGGACGCTGGCCCACAACGGCAGCGTCGCAAGCGCGAGGTCCTCGTTCGCGCTGCGATTGAACACCTCCGCCCGATATTGCGGGAAGTCCACGAGCGCGATTTGAGGATGATGCAAGAGCATCTCGTCGCGCACGCGGTCGATTTCGGCGTTCCAACCCCGGCGTATAAGCATAAGACTGCGATTGTGGAGGTCGTCGAATGTGACGATGTCGCGTTTGGCGAGTTCGCTGTCGACGGGAACGGCGCACCAGAGCGGCTCGCGCGAAAGCTCGAGGCCCAGGCACCCGCGCTCTTTAAGAAAGGCATCATCGAAAATCCCCGCCACGACGTCCATGTCTTGCCCGAGGTTCGCCAAGCCGCGCGCCGCCGAGGGCGTGTTTTCAAACGTGATCACCTGAAGGCTCATGTCGGGGCAAAGTTCCTTCACCTTCGGCCACAGCTTCGTGAGCGGCGTGCTGGGCGTCATGAGCGACACTCCCACGCGGATGATGCGCTTCTCTCCGCGCTCGGCGATGCGGGCGCGTGCGATTGATTCTTGGGAGTACTGCACGATATGGCGGGCGTCGGCGAGCAGCGACCCGCCTGCTCGCGTAAGCGAGAGCCCCTGATGCGATCGGTGGAACAGCGTAAGGCCCAGCCGCGACTCCAGCAGGTTCATCTGCTTGATGACGGCCGTGGGCGTGATGAACAGGGCTTGGGCGGCCTTCGAGAAGCTGCCGGATTCGGCGACCTTGATGAATGTGTCAAGCTGAGGGTTGTACACGGGATCCTCCTAACCTCGCTGCCTCGCGCACGCGCCCTGCAATCGCCAAGATCGCCTTAGCGCACACCTTAAGGTTATAACACTACCACGAAGCGAGACTTCCTGCATCGTTGGCAAAACCATACGGTGGTATCCCAACGTGAATTTCTCGCACGTCAGTAAACGCCGTAGCGTTGTATTCGAAAAGTCGCCATTAAGGAGGAGGCCATGGAATATCTGAAGCTCAACAACGACGTAGAGATGCCCATCGAGGGTTTGGGCACCTTCCTCATGACCCCGGCCGAGGCCGAGGCAGCCGCAACCGCCGCGCTCGCGGCTGGCTACGAGCACATCGACACCGCCAACGCCTACATGAACGAGCGCGCCGTGGGCCGTGCCATCGCCAAAAGCGGCATCGCACGCGACAAGATCTTCGTCTCCACCAAGCTCTGGCCGAGCGTCTACGACGCGGGCATGCCGGCGGTGGACGCCACGCTCCAGCGCCTGGGGCTCGACTACGTCGACATGCTCATCCTGCACCAGCCGGTAGGCGACTACCTAGCCGCGTGGCGCACGATGGAGGAGGCGTACCGCGCAGGCAAGGTGCGCGCCCTCGGCCTCTCCAACTTCCCGCAAGACAAGATCGCTGAGGTCATCGAGGTCGCCGACATCAAGCCGCAGCTCGCGACCGTTGAGTGCCACCCCTACCACGCCCAGCGCGACCTGCGCGCCTACCTCGCGCCGTACGGCACGGTGATCGAGGCGTGGTACCCGCTCGGCCACGGCGACAAAGGTCTTCTGGAGGAGCCCATCTTCGTCGCTCTCGCCGAGAAGTACGGCAAGACCCCGGCCCAGGTAATCCTGCGCTGGCACGTGCAGATGGGCGCCTCCATCATCCCCGGCTCCAAGAACCCCGCCCACATCGCCGACAACGTGAACATCTTCGACTTCTCCCTCGCCGAAGACGAGATGGCCGAGATTGCCAAGCTCGACGGGACCATGACCTACTACACCGCCACTGAGGAAGCACTCGCGGGCTACCTGGCCATGCGCCCCGATTTCGACGCGCAGGAGTAGCGCGCAGACGATAACGGCCCAACCAAGCCAACGAAGGAGACGACTCATGACCGCAAACCCGACCGTGACCAGAAGAAACTTCCTGCTCGGAGCCGCACTATGCGCAACGATGCTCTCCGGCTGCAGCCAGGGTGACGACAACCAAGCCGCCGCCGAGGACCAGCCGACTGTCGAGGACGAGCCCGCCGCCGTGCCCGCTGCAGGCGGCAACGTCCTCGTGGCCTACTACTCGGCACAGGGCCACACCGCTGCCGTAGCTCAGACCATCGCCGACGAGCTTGGCGCCGATCTCTTTGAGGTGACGCCTACGGAGCCCTACTCCGACGATAACCTCAACTGGACCGACGACAGTAGCCGCGTCACGCGCGAGCACGAGGACGAGAGCCTGCGCGACGTCGAGCTTACGCAGGTCACGCCGGACGGCTGGGAGAACTACGACACCGTGCTCGTGGGGTATCCCATTTGGTGGGGCAACGCGGCCTGGCCCATCGACAACTTCATCTCAGGCAACGACTGGGACGGCAAGACGGTGGTCCCGTTCTGCACCTCTTCCTCGTCGGGCCTTGGCCAGAGCGGCGAGCTACTCGCCGAGGCCGCGAGCAGCGGGGAGTGGCAGGAGGGCCAGCGCTTCTCGTCCAGTGTGGACGAGTCCGGGGTTCGTGATTGGGTCGCCGGCCTCGGCCTGGCATAAGCAATTAGAGATGGCAGGCCGCTGACAATCTGGGAGTTTCAAATGATCCTATACTTCACCGGAACGGGCAACTGCCTCTACGTGGCGCGCGAGCTAGCCACGGAGGGCGAAAGGGTCCTGAGCATTCCGCAGGAGCTGCGCCGCGAGGGCGAGCTCGCTTACGCGGACGATACGATTGGCATCGTGTATCCCATCTACGGGCACATGATGCCCGACATGGTGAAGACGTTCCTCGAGCGCTCGACGCTCGACACGCCCTACCTCTACTTCGTTTGCACCTACGGCAACCGGCACGCCAACGCCGTCGAGCTGTGCCGGGAGGACGCGCGGGCGGCGGGGCTCAACCCTGCCTACGTGACCACGCTTCTCATGGTGGACAACTGGCTGCCCAACTTCGACATGGACGAGCAGCGCGCCCGCATCCCCGAGAAGAAGATAGGCGAGAATCTCGAGCGCATCCGCGCGGACGTGGTCATGCGCCGCCGCTGGATCGAACCGGTGACCGACGAGGACCGCGCGGCGCACGAGCAGTTCATGAGCCGGGGCTTGCGCTTCGAGCCGGCGGCGCTGGTCGGATTCCTAACCGTTGATTCAGAGAAGTGCATAGGATGCGGGGTGTGTGCAAAGGTGTGCCCGGCTGACTGCATCGCGCTCGAGGGCGGCAAGGCTGTCCGTAACGCGCAGGCGGGCTTTGGCTGCAACGCCTGCCTCGCCTGCATGCACGCCTGTCCTGCGCACGCCATCACCTGCGCGGCGGGCGACAAGAACCCCGCGGCGCGCTTCCGCAACGAGCACGTGACCCTTGCCGAGCTGCAAGAGGCCAACAGCGGCCACTGATGCACTTCTCGCCATGCCGAAAGCCTGCGGCTTCGGCTTGATTCATTCAGAAAGAAGAACTATGCACGTGAGCCATCTTTCACGCAGATCCTTTATCGAGACTGCCGCGCTCGCTGCGGGCGAGCTGGGCAGCCGCGGTTACCGGCTCGTGGAGGTTGGGGCATGAATGTCACGAGAAGGACTTTCCTTGCACTCGCCACCTCGGCGCCTCTTGCTCTTGCCGGATGCTCTGCGGTGAAGGATTCAGTGGCGTCGAAAGGTGGCGATTCAGACCCCGGAGAGGCCGCGGATGCCCGTGAGCTTGGCGGCTACGTCCTCACGGAGGGGTCACAGACAGACCGCGGCTTCGTCGTTGACGACGCCCTGCAGACGCCATCGGGCAGGACGCTGCACTTCTCGCTCCATGTGCCGGACTCCTACGACGGGTCCGTACCCCATGCGCTCTACGTGGCCTGCCCCGGCTGGGAGGGGCTCTACTTCCAAGGCGTGGGGGCGAATCTTCAGGAGGACTACCCCTTCGTGGCGAACGACTACATCGCCGACATGATCGTGGCCTCGCCCCAGCTCGACGACTGGGGCGAGCAATCGGCGTCAGACGTGGTGGAGCTCACCGAATGGCTGCTCGGCGCCTACAGCATCGATGCGGGCCGCGTGTATCTGAGCGGATGCTCGGGCGGCGGCGAGACCGTCTCCATCGTCTTGGGAACGCGCCCCGAGCTCTACCGCCGCGCGCTTCACACCATCTCGCGCTGGGACGGCGACATCGAGACGCTCACCGCAGCCGAGGTTCCCGTGTATATGGCCATCGGCGAGAACGACGACTATTACGGTTCCGAACCGGCGCGCGAGGCGGCGAAGCGCATGAGAGAGGCCTACCGGGCTTGCGGGCTCGGTGACAGCCGCATCGACGAGCTCGTAACACTCGACGTGAAGCCGACGAGCTACTTCGTCGAACACGGCTTCGGCGAGAACGCCGGCCAGCACGGAGCGGGCGGCTACCTCTTTGCCCGTGACGAGGACATCATGGGATGGTTGTTCTCATGACGCGGCAAGCAAAGGGCGCAGCGCAAAGGACGCTGCGCATGCCCTTCGTGCTTCCCGCCGGCGTCCCGCTACCGGTTTACCTGCTCGAGCACATGTGCGTCATGGCGCTTTTCGCACTTCTGGGTGCCCTGCTCATGCGGGTAGTCGTCCGCAGCACCCGTCCGATCATACGCTAGGCGAACGAAAAGGGGCGGTGGGCCTCCGTCTTCACGGGCCCACCGCCGCCGAACTGAGTTACGCAAGTCGGGACTACGCGAGCTTCTTCGAGAGCGCTCTTGCCTCGTGCGTGTTGTCGACCATGCCGCCGTAGGTCATGCCGTAGAGCGCGGCGAAGCGCTTCATGGTGTACTCACCCCAATCGAGCATCTCGCGCGTGGGCGCGCCACCTTGGAACACGAAATAGAGCGTCTTGCCGCTCATACTGCCCTCGCGCACCGGACCGTAGAAGCGGTCGAGCAGGTTGCGCAGCATGCCGGAGAGGCTGTGCCAGTAGACGGGCGACCCCACGACCAGGGTGTCCGCCGCCCCGATGCGCGCGAGCACGTCCTCGAAGTCATCGTCGCCGTAGCTCTGGCCGTAGCCGTAGACCTTGTGCTCGGCAAGATTCAGCTGCTCGTACGGACGATCGCCGATGAGCTCGCGCGCCAGGCGCGCCGTGTTGCCATCCTTGTTGGGGCTTCCGTTGATGAAGAGAATCATACGTCTCACTCCTTACGTATTGTCTGATACCGCCTTTACCATAGGCGTGAGAAGATCCGGTGAGAAGTTCCTGCTCGTAGGCAGCTTATAACCGTGGGGTGTGTACGTCTTGCCATCCTCATCGCTGCGCCTTCCAAAACGCGAGGGCATCGTCGATCCAGCCCTCCGCCACGGTGTCGACACCCAGGCCAAAGCCGTGGCTCAGGCCTTCGTAAACATGAAACTCCGTGGGCACGCCCGTTGCTGAGAGCACTTCGAGACGCGCCTGCATGGTGCGCCAGCTGGCGATGCTGTCGCGATCACCCACGCAGGCGTAGGTCGCGGGGTCGGCACCCGTCAGTTCGCTCATGCCGGTGTACTGCATGATGGCCGCCGCGGGTCGGGGCGTCGTTGCCGGCGCGCCAAAGGCGGCCGGGCCGTAGCCGCCGACCCATGCCGCCATGCGCGCACCGGCCGAGCCGCCCCACAGCGAATAGCCCGACGTGTCCACGCCGAGCTCGTCGGCGTGCTCGAAGATGAAGGAGACGGCGCGGGCCAAGTCCTCGCAGGCGAGCTGCGCGTCCGGCCGGTAGATGACCGCGAACCCGTTGACGCCGGAACGGGCCAGGTGCAGGCAGTGCGGGAAGGAGTCGTGCATGGCAGCGACGTAGGCGAATCCGCCGCCCGCGCTTACCACGGCAAACGGTGCAGACGCGCCGCCCACTCCCTCGGCAGCGAAGCGGAAGAGCCCCGTGTTCGCGAGCGAGGGGTCGGCGGCCTTCTCGGCATCCGTGTAGATGTCGTAGAAGACCGTCCGTTCCGCTGCGCGCTCTGACAGCAGATAGCTGACGACATCGACCGTGGTGCTCGTATGGATCTCCGAGTACCACGGCAGGCAAGCGGAAAGGTCGTCGAGCGCCATATCCTCCGTCGGCGGATGGAGCGTTGTGGGGAAGAGCAGCCGCCCGTAGCCATCGAACAAAGGGTTGTTGATGACGTCGTAGATGGGAGTGTCCGCCGTGACCGTGCCCGGAGCGGAGCCGCGCGCGACCCCGGCGGTCCCGTCCGACGAGCAGCCGGCAAGGCTGCCCGCCGCGGCCAACCACGCGGCAGCCTCCAGAAACGAACGGCGCGACATCATCGCTGCACTCGATAGACGAGATGGAGGCCGTCGCCGGCAAGGCGCTCGACGCGCTCGAGCGAGAATGCGTGCGAACCGCCGGCTGAGCGAGGCATCTCGTCGAAGACGGAAGCCGTTTCGGACTCCCCCGAGACCGTCGGGGAGAGAACGAGGCTCAGCTCGTCAAGCACGCCCGTGGCAAGAAACGACATGTCCGTCTTTCCGCCGCCGCACACGAGCAGGCGCTCGATGCCAAAAAGCTCGCGCAGCTTGCGCAGGGCGAGCGGGAGGTCTAGCCCGCGCGAGCCGGCAAGCACGTATGAGACGCCGCACTCTCGCAGATAGTCGCGATACGCCGGCGACGCCGCCTCGGTGAGGACCTCGATGACGTGCGCGTCCGCACGGCCGGCGCGACGATAGGTCGCAGACTCCCATGCAATCTCCCCGGCGGGATCGACGGAGACGTAGAACGATCGTTCGGCGTGAGGCGCCACGAAGTCCCCCTTGGGCGCGCTCCCGTGGGTACCGAGCGCAAGGGGGCGCGACCCGACGAAGCCCTTCGTGGTCACGGCCCCGTACGCCACGGCGTCCGCCCCGAACTCGACCTGCATGCGAGAGTACGCGGCGCGTGCGGGCGAGGCAGCGGGGTCGAGCATGTACGCGCCGTCGATGCGGCCGTTGAGCCCGGCAAAGATGTGACAGACGACATAGGGTCTAATGTTCATGGCTCCCTACCTTACCGCGTGCCCGCCGAATACCATGAGGTCGAGTCCGTTGAGCAGCCCGTCGACCTTGGCAACCTCATCGTCGGTGAGCCCGACCTCGGCGGCGCCGAGGTTCTCGAGCAGTCGTTCAGGCTTGCGACTGCCCGGGATGGGGATGATGTAGGGCTTTTTCTCGAGCATCCAGGAAAGGGAGACCTGGGCGGGCGTCGCTGCGTGCAGCTCAGCCAGCTCGCGAACGAACCGCATGAGGGGCTCGGCGCGCCTTTCGCCTTCCTCTGTGTACTGCGGCATGCCATCGCGGTAGTCTTGGGCGCCCTCGAATCTGGTGTTGTGGCTGTACGCGCCCGTCAGAAAGCCGTTCGCCATGGGAGAGAATGCCACGAGGGCGACATTCAGCTCCTCGAGCACGGGGAACAGGGATTCGTTCCAGCGCGCCATCATGGAGTAGCGGTTCTGGACGGCGGAGACGGGGCACACCACATCGGCGCGACGCAGGTACTCCTCCGTCGCCTCGGAGATTCCCCAGGCGCGGATCTTACCTTCCTTGATGAGGTCTGCCATGGTGCCTGCAACGACCTCGGGCTCGACCTTTGGGTCGATTCGGTGCTGGTAGTAGAGGTCGATGTGGTCGGTGCGCAGCCGGCGCAGGCTATTCTCCACCGAGATACGGATAACCTCGGGGCGCGAGTCCACGAGGATGGTCTTGTCCGGGGCGTGCGTGACGCCGAATTTGGTGGCAATGACAACCTCGTCGCGCACGGGCGCGAGCGCCTTGCCCACCACGTCCTCGTTGTGCGCCTCGGTCCCGTCGGCGCACGTGCCAACGTAGCACTCCGCCGTGTCAAAGAAGGTATAGCCCATCTCGTGGGCCTGACGGATGACGCTCACGGCCTCGTTGTCGAGCATCGGGTCTCCACTTGCGTGCGTGATTCCCATGCAGCCCATGCCGAGCGGGCTGACTTCGATGCCGCTCTTTCCCAAAACGCGCTTGTCCATTCCTGTTCTCCCTGTCTATGATATCCGTCATTTGTTTGCGAAGCCGGACCGCGCGCCCGCGTCCGCCCGTTCATCGAACTCCGTTAGGCACACCCCCTGTCGGTGGCTTGTGCTCTCTCATCGCCAAGCGTACGACCGCGAAGCGCTCGGCGGAATCCCCCTTTGGTGCGGTGCCCTGAACCCGCGGGTTATAACCCCGTGCGCACCCCAGCGTTATAGGACCCTCACCAACGGAAACTTCCGCCGGCGCGGCGTCCCTCGTACGGTGGATACGTCAAGTTGCGAGAAAGGAAGGCACCATGGACTACATCACCTTGAACAACGGCGTCAGGATGCCCCAGCTCGGCTTCGGCGTGTACCAGATCCCGGACGCCGCGGAATGCCAGCGCGCCGTGGAGGACGCGCTCTCGGTCGGCTACCGGTTGCTCGACACGGCCGCGAGCTACGGCAACGAGTAGGCAGTCGGGGCCGCCGTTCGCGCGAGCGGCCTGCCGCGCGACGAGGTGTTCGTGACGACTAAGCTGTGGATGTCGGATGCGAGCTACGAGGGGGCCAAGCACGGCTTCGACGCGTCGCTCAAGCGGCTGGGGCTCGACTACGTTGACCTCTACCTCATCCACCAGCCATTCGGCGACGTCTTCGGCGCGTGGCGCGCCATGGAGGAGCTCTACGAGCAGGGCGTTATCCGCGCCATAGGTACAGCTAACTTCTACCCCGATCACCTCGCAAACCTCATCTCGTTCAACCGCATCGCCCCCGCCGTGAACCAAGTCGAGTGCAACGTGTTCTTCCAGCAGAGCGAGGCGCAGGAGTACATGGCCGGCAAGGAGGTGGCCATGGAGGGCTGGGCGCCCTTTGCGGAGGGCAGAAACGACCTCTTCCGCAACGAGGTCCTCGCTCGCATCGGCGAGGCGCACGGCAAGACGGTCGCCCAGGTCGTGTTGCGCTGGCTGCTGCAGC
>NZ_CDRRGL010000018.1:0-22438 GCF_977041755.1 Slackia sp. | reverse complement strand
TATTTGCCCATGATTTGCCCATAGGCCGATTTTTGGGCCTGAAAAAGAAAAAGTCGGAAGTCAAAAATGACTTCCGACCAGGTGTTTTGTGGTGGGCCCGCCCGGATTCGAACCGAGAACCAAAGGATTATGAGTCCCCTGCTCCACCGTTGAGCTACAGGCCCTTCTGTATAGCCGCACATGCAGCTCGCTTATTGTAGCGTAAAACACTCTTGAGCGGCGTAGTATTCTAACGGCACATTGAAAGCATCACGCCCAATGACGAAAAGAAGCATTGGGCGCAACGCAATATGCAACGACTAATCTTCCAGATAATCCTTCAACTTGGAAGAGCGGCTCGGATGGCGCAGCTTTGCAAGCGTTTTGCTCTCAATTTGGCGAATACGCTCGCGGGTAACGCCAAATTCGCGGCCCACTTCCTCGAGCGTATGCGGGTGGCCATCTTCCAAGCCGAAGCGCAGGCTAATAACCTTGCGCTCACGTTCGGCCAAACCGTCAAGCACCTTGGAAAGCTGCTCTTGGAGCATCGAGAAGCTCGCAGCGTCAGGAGGCACGATAGCCGCGTCGTCTTCAATGAAGTCGCCCAGCTGAGAGTCTTCCTCTTCGCCGATAGGCGTCTCGAGAGAAACCGGCTCCTGGCTGATTTTCTGGATTTCGCGCACGCGTTCGGCGGTCAGGCCCATTTTCTCGCCAATTTCTTCCGGCGAAGGGTCGCGACCGAGCTCTTGGAGCAGCTGGCGCTGAATGCGCACGAGCTTGTTGATGGTTTCGACCATGTGCACGGGAATACGAATGGTGCGCGCCTGGTCGGCGATAGCGCGCGTAATAGCCTGACGAATCCACCACGTGGCGTACGTGGAGAACTTGAAGCCCTTCGTGTAGTCGAACTTCTCGACGGCGCGAATAAGGCCCAGGTTGCCTTCCTGGATAAGATCGAGGAACAGCATGCCGCGGCCCACGTAACGCTTCGCGATAGAAACGACGAGACGCAGGTTAGCTTCAATAAGCTGCTGCTTGGCATCGAGGCCTACCTGCTCAACGCGGGACAGGCGGCGCTTCTCGCGACGCTCAAGCTCAATGCCTTCTTCTTCAGCCTTCTCGAGCTCGGCAGTGGCGGCAACACCGGCCTCGATTTTCATGGCGAGGTCGATTTCTTCCGCGGCGGTCAGCAGCGGAACCTTGCCGATTTCTTTAAGGTACATACGCACGGGGTCGCCCGTGAGCATGGTAACCGAGGCATCGGTGGAACGACGGCGAGCGCGTGCACGAGCGCGGGTGGAGTTCACCTTGGGCAGAGCGGCAACAGCGCTCGACTCAACGGCTTTCAGCTCTTCCTCGGGGATGCCTTCAAGCAAATCCTCGTCTTCGAGCGATTCGTCTTTTTCATCTTCGATGACATCGTCAGCGGGAAGCGCGACGTCATCGACGGGTTTCTTGGTTTTATTCTTCTCTACGGTCGCATTAGTTTTGGCAGCAGACACAGATGCTATCCTTTCGCCGTGAAAAGGGCATAGGAGCCCTAAAGATACAGCTCATTAGCTTATCACTTTTCCCTATGTTTGTGCGGGATTCACCGCATGATTTCCGCAAAATGAGACTCTTCGGGTCGCTATTCGATTCCGAACGGCTTATGCGCGAGCTTCGCCGCAGCAAGTTCCTTCTGCATAGCCACCACGCTCTCGAACACGAGATTGTAGTCGTCAGCCGACATATCTTGCGGGCGCTTGAGTTGCGCGTTCATCTCGCGAATGAGGTCTTCCATATCGCGAATCGCGAGCTCTTCGGAGAAAAAGCGCGCGAGCTCGCCTGGCTCGCGATCGTCGTGCGTGCTTGAACCGGAAATAACCGATGCCGCCCCAGGAATGGACTCCTCGAGTCGACGCACGATTTCCGCCGCCGGCGCCGCAGCGTCTTCAGCAAGCACGTCGAGCAGTTGCGTAGCGATTTGACCGTGAATGTCGCGATGCCACACCGTTTGCGCCAACGCGCCCGCATATGCCAAACCGATCGAAGGTTCGCTTGCGCACAGCGACAAGAAATCGCGCTCGATGCGCAGGCGCTCCTTCTCGCGCGGAGGCAATGCGACTTTGGGCGTGCGAGGCGCGAGCGCCACCGCACCAGTCGATGCCTGCGAAGGCTCGAATTGGCGGGTCTCGCGCGTCGCGGCAAGCTTTTCGACCACCGCATTCACATCGAGCTGCAAGCAATCGGCGATATAGCCCGCATACTCCTGCGCGAGCACCGAATGTTTGATGGGTGCCAAAAGTTCGAGCACTTCGGTGAGTGCCCTGCCTTTTTCGCCGAAATCAACGAGATTACGGCCGCGAAGCTTGCGATCGATCGCGTAACGAAGAAGCGGCACCGCGTTATCGATGAGCTCCTGAATGGCTTCGCCTCCACGTTGCACCACGAAATCGGCCGGGTCGAGGTTATCGGGAAGCGTGACGGCGCACAAGTCAACCTGCTTGCGGCCTGCTTCGGGGAGCATGCTTTCGTCAATGAATCGCGCCGCGCGATCGGCTGCGCGCTGACCAGCCTCGTCGCCGTCAAACAGGTACACGATCTTGTGCTTGGCATGCCGCGACAGCACGCGAATATGCTGCACGGTAAGCGCGGTACCCAACGTAGCGACCACGTTGGTCACGCCGGCCTCATGCATCATGATGACATCGGTATAGCCTTCGCAGATAATGGCAACGCCGGTCGACGCCATAGCCGCCTTGGCCTTATCGAGGCCAAAAAGCACTTCCGATTTGTGGAAGATGGGAGTTTCCTGCGAATTGAGGTACTTCGGCTCGCCCTTGCCCACCACGCGTCCGCCGAACGCAATCACGTCGCCATCGACATCGCGAATGGGGAACATAATGCGGTCGAAGAAGCGGTCACGAGCGCCTCCTCGCCCCTCGACGGCCACGTTGGCCTCGATCATTTCCTTCGCCTTGAAGCCCTTCGAGCCGAGGTATGCGACGAGGGAGCCCGACCCTGGAGCAAAACCGAGCTGCCACTTCTTCGGCACCTCTCCGCCCAAATCACGCCCCGCCAAATAGGAGCGCGCCTCGTCGACCTTCGGGCCGCGCCCGCGCATAAGCTGGGTGTGGAAGAATTCGGCAGAGGCGTTGCACACCTCTTTTAAGCGTGCCTTCTTGCCGCGGTTCATAGCGGCGCCAGGCGCTTCGGTAATTTGAATGCCCGCACGGCGCGCAAGCTCGCGCACGGCATCGACAAAGCCGATATCGTCGAGCTTCATCACGAAGCTGAAAACGTCTCCGCCTTCGCCGCAGCCGAAGCAATGCCACAACTGCGTCGACGGATCGATTTTGAACGAGGGGGATTTCTCGTTATGGAACGGGCAGCAACCCCAGAAATCGCGGCCACGCTGACGCAGAACGACCCGCTCCCCCGCAATGGAGACCAGATCGCTCGCCTCGCGCACGCGGCGAATATCATCTTCCGGAATTCCTGCCAAAACGTTCCCTTTCCATCCCACCGCTTGCCCTTCAACAAGAAGAACCGCTTGCGGAGCGAATCCCTTGATTCGATAGATTCCGCACGAGCTGAACAGCCTGGCGCTGGCCCGACGGAAGTGCTCGGTTTCTCATATCTTTCAAAACGGGAAACCGGAGCGAGGCGCAAAGCGAGCCGAAAGCGAGCGGTAGCCTCGCGGGCACTTCGGTCGGGCCAGCGCCAGGCTCCCGCCCAGCAGCCGCGAAAACAGGTCCAAAGGCAATCGTCCATGACGCGCATGCGCCTAGAGGTTTTCCCTCACCCATTCAATATTGCCCTTGACGGTTGCAATGAGCTCATCGACCGAGTCGAACTTGATCATCGGACGAAGGAATTCAACCGGCTCAACTTTGATCGTATCCCCGTAGATTTTTCCGTCGAAATCGAGGATATGCGCTTCGCACGTCGCGGTCGCGTCGGCAAACGTAGGCGCAACCCCCACGCTCATCGCCGATTTATACCGCACGCCGTCGACGGTGACATAAGCAGCGTATACGGCCTCGCCGAGCACCTGCATCATCGCGGGCAGCTGCAAATTCGCCGTAGCAAAGCCCATATCGTTGCCTTGGCCGCGGCCCTGCTGCACCACGCCTTCGAACGTATACGGGTGGCCCAAAAGCTCAATCGCCGCCGCAACCTTGCAATCGCCCAAAAGAAGGCGGATGCGCGTAGCGGTGATGGGACGCCCATCGAAGCTCTCCAGATCATGCGAGCAAATACGCGTTCCACGCGAATCGCCCCACTCATGCAACTCGGAAACAGTACCTGCCGCTTTCGCGCCAAAACGGAAATCGGTGCCCACGTGCATCGCATACGGCGCGCATCCACCGAACGTCGCATCCATGAAAGCCATAGGCGACTGAGCAGAAAATGCCGGAGTGAACGGTAAAACCACGACGCAGTCGACTCCTGTATCGGCAAGCGCTTTCACACGCTGCTCGTTGGTCATGAGTTTCTTCAGGCGATCAGCATGAAAACGCTCATCGGGGTCGATGTCGAAAGTGAGGGCAATCGACTTGCCGCCGCTTTCTGCAGCGGTGCGCTTCGCCTGGTCGATAAGGAACCTATGGCCCCGATGCACACCGTCGAACACGCCGAACGCGCACGAAGCGCCAATAAACAATGTGTGGTCGAATGTTTCGTCGACCTTATAGACTTTTGCCACGCGTAACTCCTTGCGAGAACACACACTTAGGCGAAACTTTACCAGTTTTCGCGTCGAAGGCGTAGAGTGCCTTCAAATCGTTGCCATACACCAAGCACACGAGCTCGCCATCGTGAAGCGGACTCGTCGCAGGCACGGCGCATCGCCGCGGACCGCAATCGTCGGCATCAAAACGGTGCGGCGCTTCATATACGGAAAGCTCCGACGCGCGAAGCGGCTTGCCATTGCACACATCGGCATACGCCCCATCGTCCAGAAACGCCATACGGCTTTCAAGAAGGAAGACTGGATCGATCGCAGCCTCGACGCCGTAGCGTTCCAAGGCGTCGAGCGACAGGCAGTCTTCCACATCAAGCACGCCAGCTCGCGTGCGGCGCAGCGTTTCGACATGAGCGCACGTTTCGCATGCCGCGCCCACGTCACGAGCGAGCGCGCGAATATATGTGCCCTTCGACACCGAGAAGCGCACATCCCACCAAATGCTATCGGCGCGCGGATCGCGCTCCAAATCAAGCAATTCAGCCGAATAGACCTCAATATCGCGCGGCTCAAGCGCAATCACATTGCCTTTTCGCGCCGCGTCGCACGCCTTCACGCCGCCTTTTTTGATTGCGGAATATGCAGGAGGCATTTGCTTCTGCTTGCCCACAAATCCGCTCAATATCACCTGCGCGAACTCAGGATCGCACACCTGCGCGGGAACGTCGAGCGTGCGAATCACTTCGCCGAGCTTGTCGTCGGTATCGGTGGCAGCGCCAAACGAAATGCGCACGTCATACGTTTTGTCGTGCCCAACCATATAGGCATCAAGCCTGGTCGCAGGTCCAATGCACACCACAAGCGCACCCGTCGCCAAAGGATCGAGCGTACCCGTGTGGCCCACGCGGCGTTCACCGAAAATGCGGCGGCAGGCATTCACCACGTCGTGCGAGCTTTTGCCCTCAGGCTTGTCGACGCCCACGACGAGGCACATGCCGGAATCTCCACGCTTCATTCCTTGCCTTCACCGCCCGCAAACAGCCCATCGAGCAAAGCAGGTATTTCGGCCAAGGCGTCATCGATGCTGCCTTTATAGGTGAATCCAGCAGCCGCCTTATGGCCGCCTCCCCCTATTTCGCGCGCGAGCGCGGCCACATCGATGCCGTCGCCCTTGGCACGAAGGCTTCCACGCACCACGTCTTCCTGCTCGCGCAGCATGCAGGCGACCCGAATGCCGTCGAGCGAGCGAAGCACGTCGATAAGGGGCTCAGCATCGGCCTTTACCGCGCCCAGGCGCTCGAAATCGTCGAGACGCGCATACGAAAGCGCCCACTCGCCCGACGAAGCAACCTGCATGTTCGAAAGCATGACGCCTTCAAGGCCAAGCGAGGCGGCGCTGCGGCGCTGATAAATCTCTTGCGAGCATTCTTCGGGCCGCGCACCAGCCGACACCATTTCGCCCGCAAGCGCAAACGCTTCAGGAGTGGTGTTCTGGAACTGAAAGCGCCCCGTATCGGTCATCAGGGCCAAATAGCAACACTGAGCCATCTCGAACGTGGGCTCAACTCCCATTTCGCCAATAAGGCGCCACGCAAGCATGCCCGTTGCCGGCGCATCGGGGTCAACGTAATTGTATTCCGCCATGCAGCTTTCAACCGCATGGTGATCGAGCGTGAAATGCGCACCCGCGCTTTCATGAACGCGAGCCGCATCGCCCAAACGCTCAAGATTGGGCACGTCAACTGCGATGAACGCGTCGACGTCGCTCTCGAATTCGCACGCGGGAATCAATTCGTTCGCCCCGGGAAGGAAGAGGAAGCTCTTATCCACGGCATCGTCGTGCGCAAGCAGGCACACCGCACGCTTGCCCTTGGCGCGCAAGGCATGCGCGAGCGCAAGTTGCGAGCCCAAGCAGTCACCATCGGGGCTCACATGCCCGCACAAGGCAAAACTCTCGAAGCGATCAAGGGCTTCGGCGAATTCCGCAAGCGTCACATTGGTTTGCGGAGTAGTTGCCATGCCGCTACTCCTCGTCTTCGAAATCGTCGTCTTCGCCGTCGCGATGGTATACCGAATCGTCGAAGTCGGCATTTTTGCGCGCGCTTTCTTCGTTGCGCCCAGCATCGCCCGCAAGAGCCTCGGCGATACGCTGTGCCTCGTCAACGCTCGCGTCAAGCATAAAACGCAGCTCAGGAGTCACTCGCCAATGCAAGGCGCGCCCCATGAGCGAACGAATGCGGCCATAAGCGGCGGCGAAGCCTGCGGCGGCGTCTTCATAACGGCTCGGATCAACGGTGTAGTACACATTGCACATGCTGCGGTCGAAGCTCACTTCGCAGCCCGTGATAGTAACCATGTCGAGGCGAGGGTCGCTTACCTCGAACAACAGAATATGCGCGAGCACTTCGCGCGCTTGTTCGTTGAGCTTTCGGCTCGAAGAGTTCTGTTTCATGTGGAATCACCCTTTCTCGCAGCGCTTTTCAAGGCCGCGTAAGGAAGGTTCAAACGCAGGAAACGCAATGCCGAAAACCGGCATTGCGTTAACCGCGTCGCATTAAATTCAATATGGACAAAACGCCAACTCGCTTCAAAGTGCAGGCAAGCGAGCGGCGCCGAGGCAAGCGCAATTTTGGCTAAGCCGAAGCGACGTGAACTTACGCCCACGAACCGAAGGTTGAGCCCAAAATGCGCAGTCTCTTTGCCGTGCAGCGTCGACCATGGGCATTGGCTGTCAGGCCGAAGCTTTGAAGTTACTCGGTGCGCTCGACCTCTTCGGTGCGATAGCCCTCGATAACGTCGCCGACCTTAATGTCTTGGTAGCCGTCGACACCAATGCCGCACTCGTAGCCCTGCTTGACCGACTTGACATCGTCTTTGAAGCGGCGCAGCGAGGAAATCTTGCCCTCGTAGATGACCTTGGAGTCACGAACAACGCGCACCTTGTCATCGCGGGAGATTTCGCCCTCGGTGATGTAGCAGCCGGCAATATTGCCGACCTTCGGAACGCGGAACACGTCGCGGACCTCGGCAGAACCGGTGTCTTTATCGACGAATTCAGGCGCCAGCATACCGATACGAGCTGCGTTGATGTCTTCAATCGCCTGGTAGATAACGCGATACAGGCGAATGTCGACCTTCTCATGCTCGGCAGCCTTACGCGCACCTGCGGTCGGACGCACGTTGAAGCCGATGATGATTGCGTCGGACGCGGCGGCCAGCGTTACGTCGGTCTCGGTCACGCCACCCACGGCAGAGTGAATGATTTGGATCTTGACCTCGGACTGGTCCATTTTCTCAAACGCATCGCGCAGCGCTTCGATGGAGCCCTGAACGTCGGCCTTGACGACCAGGTTGAGCTCGGTCGTGCCCTCTTCGATGCGATTGAAGAGGTCATCGAGGCTCATATGGCTCTTGGTCTGCTGCTCCTTCAGGCGAGCACGCATCGCACGCTCTTCAGCGAGCTTGCGAGCATCGCGCTCATCTTCGAATACGCGGAACTCGTCGCCCGCGGTAGGAACGCTCGACAGGCCCAAGATCTCGACAGGATCGGAAGGCGTGGCCTGCTTGGCATGATTGCCGTGCGGGTCGATAAGCGCGCGAACACGACCGTAGCTCTCGCCAGCGACAACGGAATCACCAGGCTTGAGCGTACCGCGCTGCACGAGCACGGTAGCAACCGGGCCGCGACCCTTGTCGAGGTTCGCTTCGATAACGAAGCCGGAAGCCAAAGCATCGGGGTTGGCCTTGAGTTCAAGCACATCTGCCTGAAGGATGATGGTCTCGAGCAGGTCGTCGATGCCGAGCTTCTGCTTCGCGGAAACGTTCACGAACATGTTGGAACCACCCCACTCTTCGGGGATGACTCCATACTCGACGAGCTCTTGGCGCACGCGGTCGGGCTGCGCACCAGGTTTGTCGATTTTATTCACGGCAACCACGATAGGCACATTTGCAGCCTTAGCATGGTTGATGGCCTCAATGGTCTGCGGCATAACGCCGTCGTCGGCAGCAACCACCAAAACGATAACGTCGGTTACCTGGGCGCCGCGAGCACGCATGGCGGTAAATGCCTCGTGGCCCGGGGTGTCGATGAAGGTAATCTGGCGACCATTGATGTTAACGACCGAAGCACCGATGTGCTGCGTAATGCCGCCAGCCTCACCCGACGCGACGCCGGTGTGGCGAATGGCGTCGAGCAACGACGTTTTGCCGTGGTCGACGTGGCCCATAACGGTAACCACGGGAGGACGAGGCTTGAGGTCTTCTTCCTTGTCGTTGTACACGACGGCGAATTCCTCTTCAGGAGACACGATGCGCACCTTGCGGCCCATATCGTCGGCGATGAGCTCGATAAGCTCGTCGCTCATGGTCTGGGTGACGGTAAGGGCCTGGCCGAGCAGGAACAGGCGCTTGATTACGTCGCCCGAGGGTACGCCGAGCAAGTCGGCGAATTCGCCCACGGTGGAACCCTGCATGACCTCGACGATATTTTCATCGAGCATCAGGCTGGGATCGATGCCACGCTCCATTGCCTCCTGGGCAATGCGCTCACGCTGAGCGGCCTCGCGCTTTTCCTTACGCTTCTTACGACGGCCTTCGCCCTCGTTATTCGATGCGGCAGCAACGGCGGCACGCGCCTCGGCGAGCACCTTGTCGCGCTGCATCTTCTCGGCCTGAACGGCCATTTGGGCGTAACGATCTTCGCCATTGTTGGAAAGCTCAGGAACGTCAGGCTCAAAATGGTGGCCCCCACGCTTACCAGCGCCCTTGGCATTTTTCTTATTGCCAGAAGCGGCGTTGCCGTTGCGAGACGGACGAGCTGCCTTCTCGGCGGTAAGGCGGTTCTTCTCAGCCTCAATCTGCGAAAGCAGCGAGTCGAAGGAAGATTTGCGCGGCGCGGCGGTCGGTGCGGGCTTCGGGCGACGCTCGGCAGCGGGTTTGGCGGCAGGCTTTTTCGCACCGCGGTTCGCCAAGGCTTCGGCAACAGCCTTCTTCTTGGCGACCTCGGCAGCGAGTTTCGCGGCGCGCGCGTCTTGCGCGGCCTTCTTGCGACGATGCTCGGCAGCAGCCTTCTGCTCTTCAATCTGGCGGGCCAAGCTCGAAAGGCCCGAATTCACCGCAGGCGCAGGCGGACGCTTGGTCTGCTTGGCGGAAGCGGCTGCAGCGGAAGCCTCGCCCTTAGCTGCAGAATTATGCTCACGACGAGCGCGTTCCTCGGCACGAAGCTCACGTTCGCGCTCGACAGCGGCACGACGTGCGCGCTCCTCTTCGGCCTTCTTCTCGTCGGCGGCAGCCTTTTCGGCCTGGGCCTTAGCGGCTGCTTCGGCATCCATGCCCGCAGCTGCCTTGGCGCCAAGCTCGGGGGCGAGCGCCTCGCGGATTTTTTCTACGTTGGCCTCGGAAAGGACGCTTGCGTGGCTCTTCGCGGCGATCTTGAGATCTTGAATGCGAGAGAGCAGCACCTTGCTGTCCATGCCGAATTCCTTCGCCAACTCATGAACTCTCATGCTGGCCATATGGTTCTCCTAGTCTCCTCTCCTGCGATGCTATTCGCAGTCGGCATGGACGCCGCAGAAACGGCTTCCAGGACGTGCATGGTTGCGGCAAGGGGTACCGTCTTCAGCGACATATGCGCAGAATTCGCCTTCTTCAACGTCCTCTTCCTCGTCGAGCAAGAGATTCTCTTCATGTACGGGTGCAGAAGCGTTGAAACTTGCCGATTTAATGTCGATGTGCCAGCCGGTCAAGCGTGCAGCAAGGCGGGCATTTTGGCCTTCCTTGCCAATGGCGAGCGACAACTGATCGTCGGGGACGATGACGGTGGCGTAGTTTTTATCCTCGTCGATGATGACGCGGTTCACGCGAGCGGGGCTCAAAGCCTGAGCGACGTACTTCGCGGGATCTTCATCCCACTGAATGACGTCAACGCGCTCGTTGCGAAGCTCTTCGACAACCATGCGCACGCGAGAGCCCTTGGGGCCAACGCACGCGCCAACCGGATCGAGGTTGGGCTCGCGGCTTGCGACGGCGACCTTAGAGCGGGCGCCGGGCTCGCGGGCGATGGATTTGATTTCGACCATACCGTCATAAATTTCAGGCACTTCGAGTTCGAAAAGACGACGAATGAGGTCGGGGTGCGTACGAGAAACGACGATAGCGGGACGGGCCGCTTCGCCACGAGTGCGCGGCTCAAGCGAGTTGGGGTCGCGCACATCGATGATGAGCACCTTAATGCGCTGGTTGTGGCGATAGTGCTCACCCATCGGACGCTCGTTGCGCTCGTTGGGGTTGCGCTTCTGGTCGTAATGCGGAAGTTCCGCCTCAACGCCATCGCGAATCTTCACGATGGTGAAGTCGGGCGTCGCCTGAAGCACGGTGGCAGTCACGATGTCGCCCACGCGGTCGCTGAACTCTTCGTAAATGCTCTGACGGCCCGCTTCGCGAACCATGGCGGCGATAACGCCCTTTGCATTCTGAGCGGCGATGCGGCTCACGCCTTCGGGAGTAACGTCGCGCTCTTCAAACTCGGCGTATTCACCGGTCTCCTCGTCAGGCTCGCCAACCGGAACGAGCTCGTAGACATAGATCTTGCCCGTGGTGCGGTCGATGGTGACGCGAGCGTCCCACTCAAGGTCAAGAATGTTCTGGTAGCTCTTGGCAAGCGACGCCTCAAGACGCTCGATAAGATAGAACTCGTCGATCTTCTTCTCGTGCGCCAAGGCCTGCAGGGCCTCCATAAGCTGGGATGCCATTGTCTTCCTTCCTCTTCTCAATAAGGCGCATATGCGCCCTCTCGGTGCAAATTCGTATGGTAGGCAACCTTTCCTTTATATAAAGAAAGGTTCGATTAGCGGAATTCGACGACGCCTTTCACATGCGCCTTCTTGATGTCGGCGAGCGGAATGTCACAGCGCGCGCCATCGACATCGAGCAGCACGCATTCGGTTTCGGCGTTAAAGCCCGCGAGCGTGCCCGTAAAACGGCTTCGGCCTTCAATGGGGCCATTCGTGACCACATAGGCTTCATCGCCGGCAAAACGCTCAAAGTGCTCGGGCGTGCGCAGCGGGCGGTCGATGCCGGGTGAGCTAACCTCTAAGGTATATGCGCCCGGAAACGGATCGATCTCGTCCATGATTTCGTTCACCCACACTTGGGCGGCCGTGATCTCATCGAACGAAATGCCCTTTGCGGTATCGAGATACACGCGAATCGTGGGGGCTTTGCGGCTGCCGACGATTTCGACGGTCACAACCTCGACGCCTTCAGACGCCGCACGCGGTTCCAAAGCCGCAAGCAGGCTCTTCTCTTTGGCGGTGAGCATCGATGCCTCCTTTCGAACGGTTTCGCGCAAGGGCGAAACTCCCCTATACAAAAAAGAAAGCGGGACCAGGCCCCACTTTCTCACAATGACGAAAAAGTTGTAATGCACAAGGGCTACGCCCGAGTGCGTGGTCTTTTTATATCACAGTCACCTGCGGGTACGCAAGGCTCATTCACGGCAAAATCATGAACGTTCATTCTTCCCATTTAATTGAACGCGCGCACGCGTATCACGACTTTCGCATCTGTCAAGCAACGAAACTTCCAACTTCGATAAGCTATTACTATCAATTACCCTAGTTCCGCTTATGATTAAAAAAACGTTAACCAACAGTTTCGCTATTCTGTGGGTATTTCTACCTCTCTTTTTCGGATATTTATCCCCTGTTTTAGACGGTATTTCCTTATGCCCACACATAAAAGCACCCACTTTGACACCTATGTATAGGTGCGACTTATGGATTCAAAACAGTTTTGGTATTTCTATTAATTAGATTTTTCCCCACGAGCGGTGCACAATATGAGCACAAGCTGAACGGAGGCGAGAGAGCAAAAGCACTGGAGCCGAAGTTCAAGGTAAGCGCTTAGGTAACCTTAAGGAGGGTTCACATGAGCAAATTGTCCAAGGAGCAGTTCGACGCATATCTCGAGCAAATCAAGGAGCTCGCAGAGGGTCCGTTCGAGGAGATGCAGCCCGAGATCGAGGTGACGAACGTCTTCCCCGAGAAGTTCTACGAGCTGGCCAAGGAAAACGACCTGTATCGTTTCGCTCTCCCCGCTGAGTACGGTGGATGGGATCTTTCGGAGCTCGACATCCTGCGCGTTCAGGAGCAGTTCTCCCGTGGTCCTGGCGGCATGCGTATGCACCTGCACTATGCTGCTGACCTGAACTGGCGCATTCTCGACGACTACGGTTCGGACGAGCTCAAGGCCCAGTACATGGACAAGTTCCAGGACAAGACCATCTTCACCTGCTTTGCTCTGACCGAGCAGTCCGGCGGCACCGGTGCTGACATCCACACCACCGCTGAGAAGGACGAGAATGGCGACTACATCCTCAACGGCGAGAAGTGGCTCATCTCTCACACCGACTGCTGCGAATTCGCTTACGTCATCGCTGTGACCGATCCCACCAAGCAGGGCGACGAGCGTCTCTCCGCTTTCTTCGTCCCCGTTGACACCCCGGGCTACGAAGTTACCCCGATGCCCCACATGATGGGCGCTCGCGGTGCTGCTCACACCGGCCTCAAGTTCACCAACATGAAGCTTGACAAGAAGTACCTGCTCGGCAAAGAGGGCCAGGGCATGGAAATTGCTATCCACTCCCTGTCTGTTTCCCGTGCTCACATCGCTGCTTCTAACCTCGGTATGTGCCAGCGTATGCTCGAGATGTCTCTCGCCCGCGCTAACGACCGCATCACCTTCGGCAAGCCGATCGCTTCCCGTCAGATGATCAAGCGCGAGATCGCTGAGATGCAGATGTACACCCATGCTCTGCGTTGCATGGTTTACGACTTCGGCCGCGAGTACGACGCCGATCCTAACGGCAAGTACATCGAGGAGAAGGCCGCTATGTGCAAGCTGTTCTCCATCTACTCCACCCGTATCGTCTCCGACGGCATGCTGGAGATCTTCGGTGGCGACGGCTACTTCGAGGACAGCCCGTATGGCCCGACCGAGCGCCTCTACCGCGACGCTCGCGCTATGTGGCTCGAAGAGGGTGCTCCCAACGTTCAGCGCATCACCATTGCCCGCAACTGCCAGAAGTTCGGCGGCAAGGTCGAGTACCAGCTGTAATCACCCTTTTGAAGGCGTCGATCGCACAAGAACAAATTCACTCATGAAAGGAGGGTCGTCTGCCTTAGGTGGATGGCCCCCTTTTCTTTTTTGCGAAATCGCCACGAAATGCGTCCGGAGCTCCCGGACCATAGAACCGGGAAACCGGATATTGCATATTTCAACAAGGAGGAAAGCATGCAACCACTCAAGGGTCTTAAAGTCGTTGACCTCACCACCTTCCTTGCGACCCCGACCACGGGCCGCATCCTCGGCGAATGGGGTGCCGATGTCATCAAGGTTGAGGCATTCAAGGGCGATCCCTGCCGCGTCAACCAGGCTGTCGTTTTCGGCATGCCCTCCAGCGACGAAGAGAACCTCGCGTTCGACGTGGCCAACTTCCACAAGCGCTTCGTCGCTTTGAACCTCAAGACCGAAAAGGGCCTCGAGGTCATGATGAAGCTCCTCGCGGAAGCTGACGTCTTCATCACCAACACCCGCACCAAGTCTCTGGCCAAGATGGGCCTCGACTGGGAATCCCTGCACGAGAAGTTCCCGCGCCTGATCATGGGCCACGGCCTTGGCTATGGCAAGAAGGGCCCCGAAAAGGACGCTGCAGGCTTCGACGTTACCTGCTACATGGGCCGCGGCGGCGTTTTCGGCACCACGGTTAACAAGGGCGACTCCCCCATGATTCCGACCAACGGCTACGGCGACTACCAGTGCTCCGTGTTCTTGGTTGCTGGTATCCTTGCCGCACTCCAGGGCCGCGAGAAGACCGGCGAAGGCGACTACGTCACCTGCGCTCTGCAGCATGCTGGCATCTACACGCTCGCTACGGGCATGATTTCCGCCCAGTACGGCAACCCGTACCCGAAGAGCCGTCTCGAGGTCAACAACCCGCTGAACAACGTCTTCCGCTCCAAGGATCAGAAGTGGGTTGTTCTGTGCCTGCCCGAGTACGACCGCGACTGGCCGCGCGTCATGCACCTCATCGGTCGCGACGAGCTTGCCGATCACCCCGATTACAAGTGCTGCCAGACCGTCAATGACAAGGGCCTCGCTCCTGAGGTCGTCAAGATTCTTGACGACGGCTTTGCCCAGTTCACTCGCGAAGAGCTGCTGAAGATGTTCTCCGAGAACGACATGCCGTGCGAGCCTGCGCAGACCCCGACCGACATCTATGAGGACCAGAACGCGCTCATCAACGAGTACATCAAGGCTGTTCCCTATCCCGATGGCCCGCGCTGGTGCCCGACTGCCCCTGTTCAGTTCGAGCTCGGCGAGACCGACGACCTTATCCCGGGCGGCAAGCTTGGCTCTGCCACTGCCGACGTCATGAAGGAACTCGGCTACTCCGAGGACGAGATCAAGGCCGCCGAGGAAGAGGGCGCCGTTTCCGGCCCCGTCGATTTGGCAGTCCTGCAGGGCAAGTAAGCCCATCTCGCCAAGGGAGATTAAAGCGCATCGCTTTTTCGAGAAGGGGGCGAGATACGTCTCGCTCCCTTCTTCTTTTTCACATGGAGGGATCAATTCATGATCACCGACGTCAAAATCAACGAAGCCCTGAAAAAACTCTATTACGAGCGTGGCTATTGGGGAGACAAGACTATCGCAGACGTCTGGGATGAGCAGTGCGAGAAATATGGCGACCGCACCTATGTGCAAGACGATCTGGGCACGAAGCTTACGTATAAGCAGGTTGACACCGGCGCACGCAAGCTCGCATCGTGGCTGAAGGAAGTCGGCGTGCAAAATGGCGACGTCGTTTCCTTTCAAGTGCCCAAATGGGCAGATTTCTGCATTATTTATCTGGCCTGCCTTAAGGTGGGTGCCGTTATGCACCCGCTTGCAACGAATTTGAGCGCAAACGACATCGATTACGTCATCAATAAGGTGCAATCGGTCGTATATATATGCCCTACGTTCTTCCACAAAACTGATTACGAGAATCAATACCATGGAATCGAAAGCAAGCTTGGATCGCTTAAGGCTGTGCTGCTGCTTGATAAAGAATTCCCCGCACACGATGAAAATGCCGTCACGCTGAGCAAAGTGCTCAGCGGTTATTCGGAATTCGATGGGCCCTGCCCCGCCCATTCCGACGACGTGTGCTGCATTCTGTCAACCTCAGGCACAACGGGCAAACCGAAGCAGGCCATGTTCACGCATAACAATATCCTATTCTCGGAACGCTCCTACACCGCTGATTTGGATCTTACCCCCGATGACGTAATGTGGATGCCGTCGCCTCTCAACCATGCGACCGGTTTCTACCATGGGCTCATCTCGCCTATGCTTACCGGCAGCCGCTGCGTTCTTCAGCTGCATTTCAAAGCAGCCGAGGCCATCGAGCTCATTAATCGCGAGCATGTCACGTGGTCGTGTGGCGCCACGCCGTTCGTGCATGACCTTATTGGCGCAATGGAGGAAAACGGCACGGCAATTCCGAGCCTGCGTTTCTATTTGTGCGGCGGCGCTCCTGTGCCCAGCACGCTCATCGAACGCGCGGCCGAGCACGGCTTCCTTCTGTGCGAACTCTATGGCTCGACCGAAAGCTGTCCCCACCTGCGCGTCCCGCGCGACAAGTGTCTCGAATGGGATGGCCGATTCTCGGGCATTGCCTACCCCGGCATCGAGGTAAAGGTCGTTGACGAATTCCGCAACGAAGTCGCTTGTGGCGTTCAAGGCGAAGAAGCAAGCCGTGGTCCCCACATGTTCTGCGGCTACCTCAACGATTCCGAACGCACCAATGAAGCGCTTGACGATGAAGGCTGGTTCTATTCTGGCGATTTATGCACGATTGACGAAGAAGAGCGCGTGCGTATCAATGGTCGAAAGAAAGAAATCATCATTCGCGGCGGTGAGAACATTTCCGCACGTGAAGTCGACGACAACGTGATGGACTGGGAAGATATCTGCGATCAGGCAACCGTCGGCATGCCCGACGATCGCCTGGGAGAGCGCATTTGCCTTTTCGCCGTGCCCGCCCCCGGCGTTACCGAGGAACTTTGCTTGCACGACCTTACGGAGTACCTTGCAAGCAAGGGCGTGGCTAAGCGTCTGTGGCCCGAACGCATCGAAACTATCGACGCCATTCCACGCACGCCTACGGGCAAAATCAAGCGCTTCGAACTTGCGCGCGAGGTCAAACGCCGTATGGGCATCGACCAATAACGCAAAGCCATGCTTTCCATGCATGGGAACGCACGATAAAATGCCTGCAGCTGACGTCCGCAGCTGCAGGCATTTTCAAAATTGGCCTTCTTGTTTTGCAGGATGAGCACGACCGACGCCCTTCAAAACAAGCAGGTCGATCAGCGTATTAAGGGGGAACCATGATTGAACAAAAGTACACCATCACGCGCACAAGGGCCACATGGAAGCCGCGCGTAACCGATGCCGATATGCCTTTCTTCACCGACAAAGACGGCAATACACTCGTCGCCCTTTCGGGCGACGCTGACGCAGTGTATACCGGCACGGGTCGAACGCTTGTGGGAGAACCCCCCTACGCGCATCTTAACGATGCCGTCGAATCCAACAACGACCCCATTGGTTTCATTGAAGTCGAAGATCTGCCCGAAGGCATTGAACTCGATTACCAGATCAGCGGCGGCTTCAACAACAATGCCGTGTACTTCAAATGGAAGATTGCCGACAAAACGAAATACCAAATCACCTGGGTTGCTCTGAAAACGTTTACGGGCATGCAGTTGAAATACGTGATGCCGAAGAAATTCCCGCCTTTGCTGTTCGCCCTCGCCGATGAAGATGCATTTGCGTATTGCAATAAGATTCCCTGCGAAGAATGCGCGTTCCGCTGCAAGAGCGGATTCGTGTTCTACGCAAATATCAAAGGTCTTGGAATCGTGCGCATGAGCATGGATCGCATCTCGATGCTCAACATGGACCAGATCAAATAGGACGAAAGAACAATCCCCTATCGAAAAAAACAACCGGCCATGTGGCCGGTTGTTTTCGTTTTACATAATGATGTCCGATGGAGGAGATGCAGGACCCGAATCTTGATTATCGGTATCGGGAAGCACGCCTTTGGGGCATACAAACCCTCCAGTGAAATCGATAAAGCTCTCGAGAGCGCGGTTCTTGAATTCTTCCTTCTTGTACACCATGTACACGGAATGGAACTCGCGCGGGACTTCGTTTTCGTCAATCGCGATAACGGCAAGGTTGTTGAACGGCTTCAAGCCAATAGTATTCGTGAGCAACGCGCAGTAATTCGGCGGCGCCATGGAAATCATGCCGCCCATCGTGATTTCGTCATCGTAATCTTGATGAACCTGAAGGCCATAACGGGTCACGAGTTTATCGACCTCATCGCCAATGGGAGTTCCCGTGCGATAGGTATACACTTGCATGCCCTTCAAGTCTTCAAGCTGCAGCACGCGACGGAATGCAAGCGGGCTTTGCTTGCTTACCGCAACGACAAGCTGATGGGCAACTGCGGGTTCGAAACAAAGGCTCGACTCGCCTTCCTTCTTGGCGGCGAAAATAACGTCATATTTATCGTCTTTCAAGCCTTCAATAAGATCGAGCGAGAAACCTTGCGATACGCGGAACTTTACCGCTTCACCGAAGTTGTCGTGATAGGCACGAATGAGCGCCGGCAGATAATCGCCCGTGATGGTATACAACGCACCTACAGCCAACTCGCCCGCGAGCTTACCCGTGTACTCATGCATAATCGCAATGCCCTTATCAAGCTCGCGCAATGCATCGTGCACATAGGCCGAGAACTCTTTGCCGTAGCGCGTAAGCTTCACGTTGCGCCCCTCGCGCTGAAACAGCGGAACGCCGAGTTCCTTCTCAAGAGAACGAATGGCGTCAGATAACGCAGGCTGCGTGATATAAAGCTCCTTAGCGGCCTTGGTATAGTGCTGCAATTCGGAAAGCTTGCGGAAATAATACAGCTGCGACAGGTTCACTGTTATCCCCTTCCTTCCAAGCGAACATCCCCTTTGCGCATAGCGCATCTCGTTCATTATATGAAACAAACAGGTATATCGACGGTTCAATTTCATGGCCGAACAACGACTCAGCACATTGACTTTCATCCTACCTGATGAGGTCCTTAAAGAACACTGAAAGGTATTATTTGTTTTTTAAATAATACGTGTTCAAATACGCAAAACGAATGAATTGGACTTCCTTTTACCCCGCTCGCATAATACAAGGCATAAGGAGCGATGAGCTCCGGAGGAAACACGGATTGTCATGCGACTAGAGGAGGTTTCATGAATCCCAATGCCAAAATTACCGACGAGCAGTTCGAGGCATATCTGAAGCAGATTCGCGAACTGGTCGAAGGCCCCTTCGAAGAGATTCAGAAGGAAGTCGAAGTCACCAACACCTTCCCCGAAGAGTTCTACGAACTCGCAAAGAAGAACGATTTGTATCGTTTCTATCTCCCCTCTGAGTACGGCGGATGGGACCTCGACGAGCTCGAGATTCTGCGTGTTCAGGAAGAGTTCTCCCGCGGTCCTGGCGGCATGCGCATGCACCTGCATCACGCTGCCGATATGAACTGGCGCATCCTCGACGACTACGGCACGCCCGAAGTCAAGGCCGAGCTCATGAACAAGTTCCAGGACAAGACCGTCTACTGCAACTTCGCCATTACCGAGCAGACCGGCGGCACCGGCGCTGACCTTCACACCACCGCCATCAAAGACGCCGACGGAAACTATGTTCTGAACGGCGAGAAGTGGCTCATCTCCCACACCGACTGCTCCGATTACACCTACGTCATCGCCGTTACCAACCCCGATGACGACAAGGACACTCGCCTTTCAGGCTTCCTGGTTCCCAACGATGCTCCTGGCTTCGAAATTGTCCCCATGCCTCACATGATGGGCTGCCGTGGCGCTGGCCATGCGGGTCTGAAGTTCACCAACCTCGTGCTTGACCCGAAGTACCTGCTTGGCGAAGAGGGCCAGGGCATGGAAATCGCGATTCACTCGCTTTCCGTTTCCCGCGTGCACATCGCTATGTCGAACCTCGGCATGTCCCAGCGCATGCTCGAAATTTCCCTCAAGCGCGCCAACGATCGCGTGACCTTCGGCAAGCCGATTGCTTCCCGCCAGATGATCAAGGCCAAGATCGCCGATATGCAGAAGATGATCCATGTTCTGCGTTGTGCAATCTACGACTTCGCTCGCGACTTCAACAAAGATCCGCACAACGAGTACGTCACCGAGAAGGCTGCTATCTGCAAGCTGTTCTCTATCGACACCGTGAAGCTTGTCTCTGACGAAATGCTCGAGATCTTCGGCGGCGACGGCTACTTCGAGGATTGCCCCTATGGCCCCACCGAGCGTCTCTACCGCGACTGCCGCGCTATGTGGCTCGAGGAAGGCGCCCCCTGCGTACAGCGCATCACCATCGCACGCGAATGCCAGAACCATGGCGGCAAGATCGAATACACCTTCGACTAAACCTTCGCTTCACTCGACTTTGCAGCGCGTGAGCGCATAATTCCTTCGGAAGCCGAGCGCTTACCTTAAAAGCTTGTGCGAGCAGCCGTCCTTCGGGGCGGCTGTTTCGCGTTTTGGGGCATTTTCACTTCGCGCGGAAAGCCCGAAGATGACCTGGGGTACAATATTCGCAGCTCAAAACCCTAAGAATGGAGCGTCATGAACCTTTCGCAGCTGTATTACTTCCGCAAACTCGCTGAAGTGAAGCACTACACTCATGCCGCGGAAGAGCTGTTCATATCGCAGCCGACGCTTTCCAACTCCATATCGCAGCTCGAACGCGAATTGGGCATTCCCCTCTTCGAGCGCGAAGGGCGCAAAATCAAGCTCACGAAATATGGAGAAGAGTTCTACCAATACGCCACCGAAGCGGTGAACGCGCTTGAAAAGGGCATCGCGCTGGCTCACGAGCACGCAGGGTCGCCAACAGGAAGCATCGACATTGGAGCGATTTACACCATCCAGAGCGACTACCTCCCATCACTTATTAAAGGCTATCGCGACCAATACGGAAAAGACGCGCAGGTCAACGTTTTCCAGGGCCTCACGCAACCTCTGTTGGAAGACCTCGAGAGCAACCGCTACGAGCTCGCCTTCACGGCCTACGTCGACAGCAAGCCCGATCTCACTTTTGTGCCCGTGCTTACCCAGCGGCTCGTGGCGGTCGTGCACCGCTCCGACAAGCTTGCGTGGTCGAAAAATCTCACGCTCGATTCGCTGCGCGGAAGAGACATCATCACCTACCCGCCCACAACGCCGATTGGCGCCGAGGTTTCCGCGCTCATGACAACGCATGGGCTGAGCGCAACGCGCACATATGCGAATGATGAGATCACCTTAGGAAGCATGGTGGAAAGCACACCGGGCACCATCGGCCTCGCGCTCGACACCATTGGGCTCGCCCCTTTCCGCGAGCTCATCACCAAACGGCTACCAGAAGTCGACGACGACTTCCACACGGTATGCCTCGCCTTTAAAACCGCCGCATATAAAACGCGCGCCGTTGAGAACTTCATCGAGTTCACCCGATCTTTCGAATGGGACAGCAAACGGTAATCGCTGGTTGAGAAATCAACGCCCTCCCTACAACATACGACGCCACGAACGAAATCCCGTAGGGCCGTCATCAACTAGAGCCGCAACGCGTCGCCCACACTCAAGAATTCGAGCCGTCAATCGCAGGCAATGCCAAGGCGGCTGACGGCTCGAATTCTTGAGTGTCGAAAACCCCTATTCCTGGCTTTTTCGAGCAACAGGAAATCACACATCGAATTCATTCGAAAAAAAAGGGCCGCACCCTTTCGAGCGCGACCCTTTTCAAGAGCTATAGATTGGAGCGAATGTTATTCGGTCCAGTCGGCCTGCAGGCCTTTCATCTTGCCGAAGCAGAAGATGCCGAGCAGCAGAACCACAACCATGAGCACGATAGCGACGGTGAACAGGATGCTGTAGCTCATGTCGCCGAAGAAGGCCCAGAAGGGAGCGCCCACAGCGCCAACGATGTTCACGAACATGGAGACGCGGGAGTAAATCTGGGGGTACTCACGCTGGCCGAAGAGCTGGCGAACCAAGATGGGAACCAGAACGACGCAGCTGGCGAAGAAGAAGCCGTACACAGCGGAGCCAGCGTACAGAATCATAGCGGAGCCGGTGCCGAACCACACGAGCAGGACGCCGAGGATGCCGCAAGCGCAAGCCGCGAAGAAGCTGAGCTTGGAGTTCTTGTCGGCGCACACGCCCAAGGCGAGCTTGCAGATAGCCTGAGAAGCCATCATGACGGTTGCCATGGTAACGCCAACGGCGATGAAGGTGCCGGTGCCGTCGTCGAGCGACTTGGTGTACTTCGGGAACTGCTGAGCAACGATGGTGAGCAGGTTGATGATGCCGGCGAGCAGGAAGACCGCGTAGAAGGCAACGGACTTCATGGCCTTGCTGGCGTCGATGCCAGCGGGCTTGCCAGAAGCAGTCTGGGGCTTGCCATAGGGCAGGCAGCCAGCCTCTTCAGGGGTGGAGCGGATGCACAGCAGCGTGAACGGCAGAGAAGTCACGAGAGCGGCGATGCCCCAAATCATGTAGATGGTCCACACGTCCATGCCAGAAGCGATGAGCGCATTGAAGACCTGCAGCCAGATAGCGCCACCAATGCCGGTGAATGCCATGCAAGCGCCGATGATAGTACCGGACTTCTGGTTGAACC
>NZ_CDRRGL010000017.1:721-23607 GCF_977041755.1 Slackia sp. | reverse complement strand
GCATTGGCGCCATGGCTCAGATTTGCAGCCTGAACATCGCTTTGGGCGCATTTTACGCTGCAGCGATTCTTGCCAGTTCAGGAGTTTGTTTTACGCTGTAAAGTAGATAACGCGGAAATCGAGCAGGGCGCTTTACGGCGTAAATTGTCGCTCAATGCATCGTCCATGCATGAGTTACCCTAAATACGTCGCAACACAGCCGTTTTATTCGGCTTCGATTAATTCTCGATATCGATGAATTCAGTTGGCTCAAAATGAGCGAGTTCACTTTGCATGGCGTCGAGCAGCTCTTGACGTCCATGCACGTCGAATTTGCGATAGATATGCGAGATATAGGTCTTTACCGTGCCATCAGATACATACAACGCTTCACAGATATACGGCCGACTACGAAACGCTTCCGTAAACCGCAAAAACCGTGAAGCCAAGCTCTATCGCCACTGAATCTGAACGAGATCGGGAAACTTATCCCGCAGGCCACCCAGGCTGAATGTTTGCAGCAGCTCTTCGGGAGTTGCGGGGTCGCACGTAGGAGCCAAGCCCGTGATGCCCGCGATGTGGCCGATAATCGCCTCGGGGGTTTTAAAGCGCTCAAGCAGAGAATCAAGCGCGGCATCGTGATCGCGCTTCGACAGGCGGCGATCTCGCTCGCCCACCACCAGCGGAACATGGGCGTACTGCGCATGCGGCAAGCCGAGTAAATCTTGCAGGTAGCGCTGCTGGGGACTCGAGCATAACAAATCCATGCCGCGCACCACGCTGTTCACTCCCTGCTCGCCATCGTCGACCACAACGGCGAGCTGATACGCGAACGCCTCATCGCTTCGACGAATGAGGAAATCGCCGCAATCGTGCGCGAGGTTCTGCTCGAAGTGGCCTTGAATCAAATCGTCTATCGCGATAGTTTCGTCAGGCACCACGAGCCGCATCGCAGGCTTGCGCACTGCTGCCTTTTCCGCACGCTGCTTGGCAGTCAGGGCACGGCACGTGCCCGCATACACGAGCTTTTCGCCATGGTGCGGCGCCGAAGCCGCATGTAAATCGGCGCGCGTGCAAAAGCACGGGTATACCAAGCCGCGCTCAACGAGCGAATCGAACGCCGCCTGATAGGCTTCATCGCGGTTATGCTGAAAATAGGGACCTTCGTCCCACGTAAGGCCCAGCGTTTCGAAATCGCGCTGGACCGCATCGATGAATTGGGGTTTCGAACGCTCGCGGTCCAAGTCTTCCACGCGAAGCACCATGGTGCCGCCCTGAGACTTCGCCACAAGCCACGCCACAAGCGCCGAAAAAATATTGCCCGCGTGCATGCGGCCTGTGGGCGAAGGCGCGAAACGGCCTTTGATATGTACGTTGCTGTTTTCCATGTTCTACAGAATAGCACTCGAGGGCGTGCCATCCGAATAAGGCACGCCCTCGCAAAAATTCGCCTACAGCGCTGCGCGGTAGATTTCCACGATGTCGTTTTCCTCAAGCGGCACGAAGCTGCCCACGCACCCAGCAGCGGCCTTCTTCGCCATTGCGGCAAAGTTCTCTTCGTCTTCGATGCCGACCTCATGCAGCTTCGAAGGCAGGCCCATCTGGTTGAACAGGAAATCCTCGGTGCACTCGATAGCAGCAGCTGCCGCCTGAGCATCATCGGCCTCGGCGACGCCAAACACCGCGCGGCCGTATTCGGCAAACGCAGCTGCCTTGCTCGGGTCTTTCGCGAGCACGTGTTTCATCCAAACCGGCGTCAGAATAGCCAAGCCCTCGCCGTGCGTAATGTCATAGAACGCCGAGAGTTCATGCTCCATGGGATGCACGCACCACGCCACCTCGGCGCCGCTGTCGAGCAGGCCGTTAATCGCATGCGAGCCGCACCACATGAGGTTCGCACGGGCATCGTAGTTATCAGGTTCAGCCAGCGCAATGGGGCCATAATGCACGAGCGTTTTCAGAAGAGCCTCGCTCATATGCGCCTGCAGTGTGGCACCTTCAACATTAGTGAAGTAGCTTTCGAACACATGGCTCATCATATCGGCAGTGCCAGCGGCCGTCTGCCTCTTCGAGACCGAGAACGTATACGTAGGATCGAGCACCGACATCTTCGGCACGAACAGGGGCGAGGCGGTTCCCCACTTTTCATTTTTGCTCAAATCGGAAATAACGGCAAACGGGTCCATCTCGGAGCCCGTAGCCGCAAGCGTGAGCACGGAATACACGGGCAACGCGGCCTTGATTTTCGTGCGATCGAGCACCAGGTCCCACGCGTCGCCATCGTATTTCGCAGCACCCGCGATAACCTTGGCCGCATCGATAACCGAACCGCCGCCCACGGCGAGCACCATGTCGATCGCGTGCTCCTTGCAAAGGCGTGCGCCCTCGCGAACCGACTCGATGCGCGGGTTCGGCTCAATGCCCGAAAGCTCCACCACATGCAAACCCGCATCAGCGAGAATCGCCATGGCCTCGTCATACAGGCCGCTCTTCTTAATGGAGCCGCCGCCATAGACGAGCAGCACATTCGAGCCGCTTTCCGCAAGTTCGCTCAAATGCGAGATTTGGCCTTTGCCAAAATGAATCCTTGTGGGAACGCAGAACGTGAAATTATTCATGTGATACCCCTTTCGAATGTCCCTCCATAGAAAGCGGGCCTTAAGAAATACTTTTCCAGGCCCGCTTTGAATGTATCAATATTGGTTATTTACGCAAGTCTTGCACATGCTTCGTCTTGCCTATGGAGCGCTCGATGCCGCCAGGCTCGACGAGTTTCACCTTAGAAGCCACGAGCATAACGCTCTTGAGCTTCTCTTCAATCATGCGACGGAATGCATCCATTTCCTCGAAGGAATCGCTGAAGGCTTCGGGCTTGAGCTCCACATGCACCACCATGCGATCGAGGCCGGTTTCGTTATCGACCACGATGCGATAATGCGGCGTGACGCCCTCGATGGTGGAAAGCACGTCTTCAACCTGGCTCGGGAACACATTGGTGCCACGAATGATGAGCATGTCGTCGCAACGGCTACGCACCTTCTGCATGCGCGCCGTAGTACGGCCGCACGCGCACTTTTCCTTGACGACGCGCGTAAGGTCGTGCGTGCGATAGCGAAGCACCGGAATGGCATGCTTGCCAAGCGGTGTGAGCACGAGCTCGCCCTCTTCGCCGTCGGGCACCGGCTCGCCAGTCTTCGGGTCGACGACTTCCCACAGGAAGTGGTCTTCGGCGATATGCTGCATGTCGCGGCTCGCGAGGCACTCGCCCGAAACGCCCGGGCCCATGACCTCGGTCAGGCCATAGTTGTCGGTGCACACGATATGCATGCGGCTCTCGATTTCAGCCTTCAGGGCAGGCGTGCAAGGCTCGCCACCGAACAGACCGACGCGCAGGGTGCTCTTCTCCCAGTCGACACCCATCTTCTCGCCCACTTCGCACACGTGCATTGCGTAGCTCGGCGTGGCAACGAGAACCGTGGAACCGTAGTCTTGAATCATCTGAATCTGGCGCTCGGTATTGCCCGAACCCGCAGGAATCATCATGCAGCCAAGGCGCTGCAGGCCATAATGCAGGCCAAAACCGCCGGTAAACATGCCATAGCCGAATGCCATTTGCACGCGGTCGCTCGGCACGACGCCCGCCATTTGCACCAAACGCATAATGCAATCGGCCCACAAATCCATGTCGCCGCGGTCGTAGCCAACGACGATCGGCTTGCCCGTGGTGCCCGAAGAGGCATGCAATTCGACGATATCGTCAAGAGATTCGGCAAACAGGCCATACGGGAACGTTTCACGCAAGGCGTTCTTGTCGGTGAAGGGAAGCTTGCGCACATCGGCCAACGTTTTGATATCGGAAGGCTTCACGCCCATCGCGTCCATTTTGTCGCGATACCACGCAACGCGGTTATACGTCCATTCAACCTGGTCGATAAGGCGAGCGAGCTGAATAGCCTCGATGCGCTCACGGCTCGCGCACTCAATGGACGGGTTGTGGATGGGCAACTCATCGAAGCGCCCCTCGGCCGCCGCTTTCAGCGCGGCGCCCTTCACGGTCATGTCTGCCACGGAACTACCTGCCTTCCTGGGCATTGTTGCGATCAAGGTCGACGAGCGCAGTAAGTTGCGCCTGGTCGATAAGCTCAACCGTTTCTTTCTTCAAAGCCTCTTCGGCCGCCGCCAAATCTTTCACCGAAATGGCGATATAGGTGGAAACGAGCGAATAGCTGTATTCAACGTTGATGTTCAGCTTCGCAAACACGCCCATGATGCGGGCAAGCTCGCCCGGCCTGTCGGGAAGGCGCAGGCACAAAACCTCTTTCGCGACCACGGCGCAGCCCATATCGGCCAGCACCTGCTTCGCCTTTTCGGGGTTATCGACCACGAAGCGCACAATGCCATAGTCGCCCGTATCGCTCATGCAATAGCCGCGAACCTGCACTTCGGCCTCGACAAACGCGTCGAGCACGCGAGCCACGTGTCCCGGATGGTTCTCGACGAACACGCCAATCTGAGAAATGCTCATACAGTTCCCCTTTCAAAGAGGTTTGCCGTCATTTGTCTGTCAGCACGGCCGAGCTGACAGACAACATGAAACAAAAACGCGATCAACGACGGCTGAAAGCCTCCGTGTGCGGTTCCGATAGATTCCGCACTCGCAGAACAGCACTTAATGTGCTGTTCGTCGCGAGCAGGACCGACCGAAGCGGAAACGCATACGGGGGCTTTCAGCCGCAACGAAGAACGTCTTACTCGTGTTCCTCCACGAACTTTCGTCCAAGTTTGAAGGCTGCGATATTCACGTCCTTGAACTTAGCGGGAACACGCGATTCGATGACGGAAAGCCAGGTGGCCTCGTCATAGTTGAGCTTCGTGGAAAGCGCGCCCAAAAGCACGACGTTCACGGCTTTCACGCTGCCCGCTTCTTTCGCCAAAGCCTCAGCCGGCACCAGCACGGCGCCCGCCTGCTCGAGCGATTCGGCAACGCCGCTCGGAGCCTGCACGGCACCCGTAGCGACAGGCAGCGGCTTGATGAACTCATCGTTCACGAGCAGAGCGCCGCCTTCTTTAAGAAACTCGATATTGCGCAGCGCCTCAACCTTCTCGAAAGAAACCAAGTAATCGACGCTGCCTTTATCGGCAACCATAGAAGCTACCGAATCGCCCAGGCGAACCACAGTGGTCACGGCGCCGCCGCGCTGGGCCATGCCGTGGATTTCAGAAAGCTTCACGTCCTGGCCGCACGCCATGGCGACGCGGCTCAAAATGTCGGCAGCGAGAATAGCACCTTGGCCGCCAACGCCCGACAGAAGCACAGTTTTCGTATCGTTGCTCATTTTCGGCCCTTCCTATTCCGCCTTGCCAATGCAACCAAACGCGCACGTCTGAGAGCACTGCTCGCAGCCAACGCACAGGTTGGCATCGATATGGGCTTTGCCGTCTTCGTCGCGAGAAATAGCAGGACAGCCAATGAGCGTGCACGCGCCGCACGCGCGGCAGTCGGAAGACACAACGAGCGCGGGCGCATGGGTTTTCGAGAGCAACACGCACGGCGAGCAGAAGATGATGACCGAAAGCTCGTCAGCGTTTTGGGCCGCAGCCTTCAGCGCCGCGCGGGTGGCCTTCAAATCCATCGGGTTCACCACGGCAACGTCTTCCACGCCAAGGGCACGCACCAAGCCGGGCAGGTCGAGCTCGCGGCTTTCGCGATGCTGCAGCGTAATGCCGTTCACCGGGTTGCCCTGGTGGCCGGTCATGGCTGTGGTGCGGTTGTCGAGAATGCACACGATGCCTGCGCCGCGGTTGTACACCGTGTTCAAAAGCGACGTGATGCCCGAATGCGCGAACGTGGAATCGCCGATAACCGCAACCACGGGCTTATGCTCGCGACCCTGAAGGCCCAGCTCAAAGCCGTGGCTCATGGAAATAGACGCACCCATGTCAACACAGGTATCCATCGCGGAAAGCGGAGCAAGCGCACCGAGCGTATAGCATCCAATGTCGCCCGTGACGATGGCCTTCATACGGGAAAGCTCGCGGAACACAAGGCGATGCGGGCAGCCAGGGCACAGCGCCGGCGGACGGCCCGGCAAATCGTCGCGCATCTCGGCATGCTCGGGGGCTTCGGCGCCAAAGGCGACCGCAATGGCACCAGGAGTAAGCTCGCAATCGGGGCATAGCGTGCCTTCGGGCTCGGAAAGTTGCACGCCAAGAGCGCGCACGCCTTCGCTCAGATAATCGCTGCCCTCTTCGATAACGTACACGTTTTCGACGGAAGCCGCGAATTCACGAATCTTCTTCGGGGGAAGCGGCCACGACATGCCAAGCTTCAGAATATCGGCCCCTGGCAGCGCCTCGCGCACATGCTGATAGGTGGCACCGCAGCAAATAACGCCGATTGCGCCCTCGTTGCGCTCAATGCGGTTGATTTCGCACGTTTCAGCGTATTCGGTCACGGCGGCCACACGCGCATCAAGCGACACACGGCGCGGCTTGGCGTATGCGGGCATCATGACCCACTTCGCGGCATCTTTCGCATAAGGCTTCGGCTCAACTTCTACGCGCTCTCCCAGCTCAACGGGGCATTTCGTATGGGACACGCGCACCGTAGAACGAATCATGCACGGCATATCGAAGCGCTCGGACACTTCGAAGGCGCTCTTGGTGAACGCAAGCGCCTCGGAAGAATCGGCGGGATCGAACATGGGAATATGCGCGGCGCGGGCATAAAAGCGCGAATCCTGCTCGTTTTGGGAGGAATGCATGCCCGGGTCATCGGCCGCGAGAATCACGAAACCGCCGTTGACGCCCGTATAAGCAGCCGTGAACAATGGGTCGGCAGCCACGTTGACACCCACGTGCTTCATGCTCGAGAGCACGCGGCGGCCAGCGGCGCATGCGCCCAAGCCAACTTCCACGGCGACCTTCTCATTCGGGCACCATTCGGCGTATACGCCGGGCTGTTTCGCGAACGTTTCCATGGTTTCGGTCGAAGGCGTGCCGGGGTACGCTACGCCAATAGTGGCGCCAGCCTCCCACGCGCCGCGCGCAATCGCCTCGTTGCCGGAAATAAGTTCCATAAATCCAATCCCCCTTGGGTCGTACAAAACTCGCTTTCGCGATAAGAAAAAGGCCCGCTAGGCGGGCCCATGGACGCCTAGCGCATGGTTGGCGTAGCCAAATACATCAGGCAGAACGTGCCAATCTGAACGATGTCGCCATCGCGCAAGTCAGCGTCTTTCACATTGAGGTTGTTCACCCACAAGCCATTGAACGAGTCGGCGTCGCTAATGCGGAAGCCGGCCGGCGTGCGCTCGATGGTCGCATGCATGCGCGAAACCGTCATGTCGTTTAGGAAGATGTCGCACTGCGGACTGCGGCCCACGGTAAGACGATCGGCCGCCAGGCGGAATGAGCTGCCAATTTGCGGACCCTTCACGATTTTCAGAGTCGCCTCCGAAAGCAGCGCAGGGTTTGCCATCGCGGGGCTTGCCTGGGCCTGCATGTTCAGCGGCTTGAAAGCCTGGGTGCGGCCAAGCAGCTTGAACCCGCACGCCTCGCACGCGGTAGCGTCGGCGGCAACAGGCGCACCGCACACCGGGCAGTTCTGCAAAACGGTACCCATGGTCTCATCGGTCATGGCGTTCACCTCGTTATCTCTCACACCGCATCGGGCGCTGCGGCGGCGCATAGTTTCCTCAAACGCACGCTAGCGATCGCTTAAAGCCTGCGTGTAATAGCATTCCTGCGTTTCTGCCACCGTGGGCTGATGCTGAATCGAGCGAATCCAACGATCGAAGCCAACGCCGATGCCTTGGAAGAAATTCGGCGCGGCAACGTCTTCGGCAGCGATGATGTCCGTTTGCGCGATTTGGTTGTCGTCTTGCATGAAAACAAGGCTGCCAATCACATCGCCCGCATGCACATCGCCGGAAAGCTCGTTGAACGTCGCCTTCGCTTGAACAGGGCCGAACGCGGCAAAGACGTTCGCGGCCAAATCGGGATCGGCGACGGTGGCATCGACGGAAACATCCACCCAATCATTATGAGCCACTTTGGCCACAAGCGGCACGTTGGCGCCAAGATATTCCACATACTGGTCGCTATTGACCAGCGAGCGTTGTGCGATATTGGCATATGCCCAATCCATAAGCGCCACGGTATCGCTGAAGCGCTCGTCGCTCGACGGCGAATCGAGCACCACGCTGTAGAGCTCGCCCGCATCGCGCGAAACGGCGCCCGCGAAGCAGTAGCCCGCATCGTCGGTCGTTCCGGTTTTCACGCCGCAAATGCCGTCGTACACGCCCATGAGCTCATCGGTGGTTTGTAGCGCAACATTGCGCGCCGTACCGTCGGCAGACGTGACCGTTATCGTCGTCGAGCCCGCGTCAACGATGCCGCGGAACGTATCGTTCTGCATGGCGTACGACACGAGCGTCGCAACGTCGCGTGCGCTCGAATGCAGATCCTCATCGCCGAACGCATCGAAATCGAGGCCATGGGGGTTCGTGTACACCGAATGGGACATGCCCAGATCGGCGGCCTTCGCGTTCATCGCGGCGATGAACGTATCGTAGCCCGTCGCGGCGTCGCCCGACATATGGGCGCCGACCGACTTCGCAATGGCGATGCCCGCATCGTTGCCCGAGGGAACCATGAGCGCATACAGGGCCGTCTCAAGCGACATGGTGTCGCCTTCCAAAAGCCCCGCGCTCGACTCGCCCACCGTGGCTGCTTCGTTGTCGACCGTCACGGTAAGGTCGAGGGGCGCGTTCTCAAGGGCCACAACTGCCGTCATGATTTTCGTGAGCGACGCGATTTTCACTTCCGCATTCACATCGCGCGAAAAATACACGGTGCCATCGGAGCCCACGAGCATGGCGTGAGTCGCCCCGATATCGGGACACGCATCAGTGGAAAGGCCGCGCGCGGCAACGGTTTTGTTGCCGATTTCATCGCTCTCGAGCACCTCGGCGAAAGCGGCCGCGGGCGCAGAAAGCGCAAACGTGCCAGCGAGCACGAACGCCGCAAGAATGCGACCCGCGCGCGAAACAACGGAAGCGCCCGCAGGTGCGAGCGCTTCGAATCTATTGCGTTGATGAGCTAAGGCCCTAATCAAGCTTATAGACCTCCTCGGCAGAAACGACATCGAAGCCAGCTTCGGAAAGCTTGCCTTCAACGGTATCGTCTACAACCTTCAAAACATCAATGGCCGTGGCCTCTCCACGCGAAAAGCAATAGCCGTATTCGATATTGGCGCCCATCGATTCGATGGTCTCGAGCAAGTGGGCCAAACCGCCCGGCTCGTTGGGAACGCGCACGGCGAGCACCTTGGTAACGCTCGCGCGGAAGCCCGCTTCGTCGAGCACCTTCGCAGCGGCCTGGGGCGTATCGCAGAAGACGCGCACGACGCCGAAGTCGCTCGTGTCGGCGATGAAAAGGTCATGCATGTTGATATCCGCATCGGCAAGCGTGCGGCACAGGCCAGACAGGCGGCCCTTCTCGTTTTGGATGAAAACGGTGAGCTGTTCGATCATGATTGTGCTCCCCTCGTTAGTTCTGCTGCTTCACTTCGCGCAAATCGATAACGCGCTTCGATTTGCCCTCGCTGCGTTCGATGGTCTTCGGTTCGCAGAATTTAATCTTAACAGCAATCTGCAAATTCGACTTCAAGGCAGCCGCCAAACGCTTCCTCAAATCTTCGAGCGCACGAATCTCGTCGAACGGGAAGTCGGGCGCGGTTTCCACGCGCAGCTCGATTTGGTCGAGCGTGCCCTTCGTGGTGAGCACGATTTGGTAATGCGGGGTGATTTCGTCGAAGCTGTTCACGACCTGCTCGATTTGCGACGGGAACACATTCACGCCGCGAATAATGAGCATGTCGTCGGTGCGGCCCACGATGCGGTCGATTTTCTTATGCGTACGGCCGCAGGCGCACTCGCCCGGAATGAAGCGCGTAAGGTCGCGCGTGCGATAGCGAATGAGCGGGGTGCACTGGCGCGTGAGCGTGGTAATGACGAGCTCGCCGAATTCACCATCGGGCACAGGCTCGAAGGTGTCGGGGTTCACGATTTCTGCTAGGAACTGGTCTTCGCACAGGTGCAAGCCGTTCGCCTCGGAGCACTCCATGGCAACGCCCGGGCCCATGATTTCGGAAAGGCCATACACGTCGCAGTACTGCACGCCAAGCTTGCGGCGAATCTCGTCGCGCGTCGATTCGCTGCAAGGCTCAGCGCCAAGGATGACGCCGGTGAGTTTGAATTCGTCCATGCTCATGCCCATTTCCGCAATGGTATCGGCGATGAGCAGCGCATACGAAGGCGTCGCGCACAGAATGGTGACACCGAAATCTTTCATGATCTGGATTTGGCGCTTGGTGTTGCCCGTGGACATGGGAACGACCATGGCACCCGCAGCTTCGGCGCCGAAATGCGCGCCCAAACCGCCTGTGAACAAGCCGTAGCCATAAGAAACCTGCACGACGGAATCTTCTCCACCGCCAAGCATGTAAATGCCGCGCGCGAAGCAATCGCCCCATACCTGCAGATCGTCTTTCGTGTAACCCACAACGGTCGCCTGGCCCGTGGTGCCCGAAGACGCATGCACACGCACGCATTCGGAGCGAGGCACGGCGAACAGACCGAACGGATAGGCGTCACGCATGTCCTGCTTCACGGTAAAGGGAAACTTCTTGATGTCTTCGAGAGATTCGATATGGTACGGATCGACGCCAGCCTCATCAAAGCGCTGCTTGTAGAGAGGGATATTCTCGTAGCAGCGAACGGCAACGTCGCGCAAACGCTCGAGCTGAAGTTCCTCGAGCTTCGAGTGCTCCATGCACTCGATTTCTTCTTGATAGTACTTCGACATCGGGAAGTCCTTCCTTATGGAGAGCCTCGCGACTTCACAACAGGCGAGCGCATGGGACGCCCAACCCATAAAGTCGTGACGATTACTTTAGCGCACTAAAGCATGCATATGAAGAGAAATTTTGAATATCAAAGTAAAATGCCACGCTCTTCGGGGCGCGGCATAAAGAACGATTTTGTTTTAAGGAAATGGAAAGCACACCAGAGCGCCTGCGCGCTTCACAGATGGCCCCTACTCCGCCTTGGCCGCCTGAGTCTTCGCGGCAGCGCGCTCGGCCTTAACCCGATTCATGGCGCCAATGCCACGAAGCACATACACCGTGGTCGTGTAGATACACAAAATGAGGCCGGCATACACGAACCAAATACCCCACGAGCACGGCTCGGCGTTAAAGCCAGGGAGCCATGCGAAGTCGCATACGGCAAGGCCCGCAACGAGCGGCCAGTTCAAAAGCAGGCCCGCAAAACCCACGAACAGCAGCGTGGTAGCAACTTTACCAGGGAAAATAACGGCAACGCGCGCCTTGTAGCGAGCGCCCAAGTATGCGCCGCCAACAATCAGCAGCAGGTCGCGAGCGATCACAAGCACCACAATCCATACCGGCAGGCGCCCCACGAGCAACAGGCCAACCACGCCAAACACCATGAGCGCACGATCGACAGCGGGGTCAAGCAGGCGGCCGAGCCTCGAGACGGTATGCGTGCGACGAGCGAGCTGGCCGTCAATGAAGTCGGTGGAAGCGGCAAGCGCGAAAATGAACGTTGCCAGAATATCGCGACCATCGAGCAACAGCACCAAATACACGGGCACCATGCACAGACGAATGAACGACACCACGTTCGCCGCCGTGAAAATGCGATTGGTCACTTCGCTTTCAGGCGTATCCCACGAAGGCCGTTTCTCTTTTTCGTCGCTCATAGCCCAACTTCCACTGCTGAAAACCGAAATAAGCTCGCCGTGGCGAGCGAAAATCATTCTACACAAGCGATTTCAAATAAAAACGCACTATACCGCGTTTTCAAACATCTGGCACACAGCTGTTGAAATTAGTGCAGGAAAACTTCTGAGCTGAATTGCGAAAGAGAAGGACGCGGCAATCTTAAATAACCACGCCTTCAAGGAAAGCGAGATCTGCCGAAAGCGCCGCTTGCGGCCCTCTTAACAAACGCAAGCCGCTCCCGGAGATTCAAGAATCATCGGGGGCGGCGTTCGAGTTATTCCTTCGTGCTTTCGGCTTCTTGAGCGGCCTTGGCGGCTTTTGCAGCCTTCGCGGCGGCGATGCGCGCCTCGCGTTCGGCCTTCTTGGCAGCTTCAGCGGCAAGCTCTTCGGGCGTAGGCTCAGGCTTGCTTTCGACCTGGCGCGTTTTCACGGGCGCAACGTGCGGGAATTCCATGCTCATGGAAAGCGCGCCCTTCGGACATTCGCGCACGCACGTGTCGCATTGAATGCAGCCGAAATGGTTGATGGACCACGTTCCGGCGGCCTTATCGACTTCGATGGCCGAGCACGGGCAACGTTTCACGCAAATACCGCACAGAATGCACTTTGCCATGTCGATTTCCACCGTGCCGCGATGGCCTGCGGGAATGTCGCGTTTTTCGAGCGGGTACATGACCGTTTCAGGTTTGCCGAACAGTGAGCGCAGGGTCATCTTCCCCAGTTTGAAGCTTCCCATTGCCCTACCTTTCCGAACAGCTGATACACGGGTCGATCGTCAAAATGATGTTAGGAACATCGGCCAAATCGCACCCTTCGAGCGCTTTCACCATGCCGGCAAGATTCTGCGTGGTGGGCGTGCGCATGCGCATGCGTTCCAAGTTCGCTGTGCCGTTGCCCAGCGCGTAGTAATAGCATTCGCCGCGAGGCTGTTCGAGCACGTTGCACGCCTGGGCGCCGGCCGCAGGCTTGAGCTTGCTCTTCTCACCAATGCCGTCATTAGGAATCTTCGCGGCGAGTTCTTTGACGATGGCGATAGATTGGTTCACTTCCGCACAACGCACCTCGACGCGGGCGAGGCAGTCGCCGCCGGTAGACGTGATGGGCGTGAAATCGCTCAGCTCGCCATAGGCGCCATGGCCCAAAACGCGGCAATCGTACGGCACATTGCTCGCACGGGCGAACGGACCGACCATGCACAGCTCGGAAGCCTGCTGCTGGCTCAGGTAGCCAACCCCGTCCAAACGGCTGCGCACCGAGGAATCCTTCAGGAAGGTCGCGCAAATTTCCTTATATTCGCCCTCGATGGAATCGAGCTTGTCACAAATCCAACGAAGCGTGTCGGCATCGATATCGCGCACAACGCCGCCGATTTGCACGTACGACAGAATCACGCGGCCGCCCGTGGTGGCCTCGAAAATGTCGAGCACGCGCTCGCGCAAACGCCAGCAATGCATGAACAGGCTCTCGAAACCGAAGGCGTCGGCGGCGAGGCCCAGCCACAACAGGTGCGAATGCACACGGGACAGCTCGTGCAGAATCACGCGCAGGTACTGCGCGCGCCTGGGAACTTCCACGCCCATGAGCGATTCGACGGTCTCGGCATAACCGAGCGAGTGGCCGAAGCTGCAAATGCCGCAAATGCGTTCTGCAACATAGATGAACTGGTGGATGTCGCGCGTCTCGACGAGCTTCTCCAATCCGCGATGCACGAAGCCAATCTGTGGAATAGCCTCAATAACGTGCTCGTCCTCAACAACGAGGTCAAGATGCAAAGGCTCGGGCAACACAGGGTGCTGCGGGCCGAAAGGAATCACGGTCGCCTTGCCCATGCTACTCACCGCCTTTCGCAGACGCGTCGCCTTGAGCGGCGCGCACCTTCGCTTCAAATGCTGCCATCACTTTCGCAGCTTTGTCTTCGGGCAGATTCGCGCACTTGGCCTCAACCTTCGCGCGCTCGGCTTCCCAATCAACCGCGGGCTTAACGTCTGCCGCCTTGGCAGCTTCGGCCTGGGCCTTCTTCATCTTCGCCTCAAAGGCAGCCATAACCTTGGCGGCCTTGTCGGCGTCGAGGTTCGCGCACTTGGCCTCGACCTTCGCGCGCTCGGCTTCCCAATCAATAGCAGGTGCGGCCTGGGCGCCCTCGCCCGCCGCAGCTTCGGCTTTCAAGGCGGCCTCTTGAGCGGCCTTTGCAGCCTTGGCGTCCTTTGCAGCGGCCAATTTCGCAGCCTTTTCACGCGCCGCCTTCTGAGCGGGAGAAATTACCGTCATGGGCTTATCCATGGCGACCTTGTAGAAGCCGCCCTTGAAGTCGATGGCGATATCGTCCACCTGCACGCCGAACAGGTCGTGCGCCTCATTTTCAAAGGGAAACGCGACAAGGTAGAACTTCGTAACCGAGGGAATATGCGTTTCGGGCTTCACGCCATGCACGCGATAGTTATGCACCGCATAGCCCTGATCGGCCGTTTTTTGATAGGAATACACCAGATCGATACCTTCTTCGCCATTAATGCAAAGCACCTGCACGAAACGAGAATGCGCTTCATGCTCGCGCTCTGCGACGCTGAGGATATCGTCAATCGAAATGTCTTCGAAATGCTGAGCCATTTGCATTGCCCTTAAGCCCCCTTTCGAGCTTCCGCAAGCTTCGCGCGCTTCTCTTCCAGCACGCCAATGCCCTCTACCACCGCGTCGATGATGGTCTCGGGGCGAATCGCGCACCCGGGAGCGTACACATCGACGGGAATCGCCTGGTCCACGCCGCCAATGACGTTGTAGCAATCGCGGAAAATGCCGCCCGAGCAGGCGCAAATGCCACATGCCACAACGACTTTCGGCTCAATCATCTGGTCGTAAATCTCGCGCAGCACTTCAGTATTCTGCGCATTCACAGCACCCGTGACCAAAAGAATGTCGGCGTGCTTCGGGTTGCCCGTGTTCACAACGCCAAAGCGTTCGGCGTCGTAGAGCGGCGAGAGCGCGGCAAGCACCTCAATGTCGCAGCCGTTGCAGCTTGAGCCGTCGTAATGGATGACCCAGGGAGATTTCGAAACGTTACTCAAAGCGAGCCTCCTTTACGCGATAAGGGCGAACACAAGCCAGGCAGTGTTGGCAAGACCGCACACCAGCGCCACGATCCATGCCCACTTCAGGCACTTCTGCCACTTCACACGCGCGAAATTGTTGTCGATGAAGATCTCGAGGAAGAACGCGAGCGCAGCCACGGCGACAGCGAGCACGATAGATACCGGGTTGTCCCAGATGAAGAACATTGCGACCCAACCCAGGAACAACGTGGTCTCGCACCAGTGCATGACCTCGACCTTCGCCAACGTGCGACCGCTCATTTCAGTCGTGACGCCCTTCACGAGCTCTTGGTGCGCGTGGTGGCTGTATGACAAGTCGAACGGCGACTTACGCAGCTTAATGGTAAGCACGAACATGAGCGCCAGGAATGCGGGAATGCACACGACAATCATCGGAAGGCCGATGTTCGCCACACCCGCCACATCGAAGGTGCCCAGAGCCAAGAACATGCACACGGCAACGAAGAGCACCGTGGGTTCATACGCCATGACCTGCAGCGTTTCGCGGTCGGCGCCAACCTCGGAATACGGGGAGCGCGAAGAATACGCAGCCACGATGAAGAACAGCGCCGAAAGCGTAATGAGGAAGACGCACATCAGGAAGTTGCCGCCCGCGACGAACACGCCGCCACCGATAACCGTGAGCACAAGCGCGAAGGTGATGTAGGTGCCTTCGACGGTGTTCACGCTCGCGTCGTCTTTCTCGATGAGCTTACGCACATCGTAGTAGGGCTGCAGCAACGGAGGTCCAACACGACCCTGCATGCGAGCGGTGATCTTGCGATCGAGGCCCGCGAGCAGGCAGCCAACCACGGGGCCGGCGATGGCGAACAGCACAATGCCGAGCAGCGTTTGCAGCAAGCCCTCGTTCATCGTGGCAAGCGGCATGTACATGGCAAGCGACGTGCCAACGAAGTTCTCGGCGCCCACCTGCGAACCCGCAAAGCTCGCGATCAGGCCCACGACCATGATCACGGCAGTCACGATGGTGGCAGGCTTGTCGAGCACCTTCTCGCCGAAGAGCTCATTCATGTACCAGTTGCGCGAGGTGGCCCTCACTTCGCCGCCCAACGAACCGCGGAAAAGGCGTTCATCGGAATTAGCGGTGATGCCAGCCATGTACACGGGCACGGTCTTCTTCGACTTCGACATGCCAAGCGTGCCGAAGAGCATAACCACAACCGCAAGCGCGATGATGGACATGATGTACATGTTGTCGACGCCGATGTTCGCGCCGAGCGCACCGTAGGTCACAACGAGGTACGGCTGGACGAACAGGTTGGACAGCGTGGGCATGCAGATGCAGGCACCGGCCGTGAGCACCGCCATGAGCGCGAGGGCGAACCATTCGCTCTTATGGACCGAAAGCTCGACGTTCTGCTCGTGGGCAGCGATGCCGGCGAGTTTGCCGAGCCACTTGCCCCAGAACATGAACGTCGCGGCGCTGCCGAATGCTAGCAGCACGAGCAGCAGCACTTCACCCGAAGACGCGAAGCTCGCGAGCGTCGCCCACTTCGAAACGAGCATGCCGAACGGAGCCACGAACATGGCCATGATGCCGAGCATCATGAAGCGAGCCAGGCGCGGCATGCGCTCGAACAGACCATCCATGTCTTCGATGTCGCGACTGCCGATGTGATGTTCGGCCGTGCCGACGCACAGGAACAGCAGCGACTTCGCCACAGCGTGGAAAATGACCAGGAAAATGGCCGCCCACACCGCTTCAGGCGTGCCGACGCCAGCGCAGGCGACGATCAGGCCCAAGTTAGCGATGGTCGAGTACGCAAGCACGCGCTTAGCATTGCTCTGCGAGATGGCCATGAAGGAAGCCAAGCAGAACGTGAGACCGCCAACGAGCACGACCATGGCGGAAGCCACGGGGAAAACCAGGAACAGCGGCGAGAGCTTGATGAGCAGGAAGCAGCCAGCCTTCACCATGGTGGAAGAATGCAGAAGCGCGCTGGTAGGCGTGGGCGCGACCATAGCGCCCAGAAGCCACGTGTGGAACGGCATCTGCGCCGCCTTCGTCATGCCGGCGAACGCGAGCAGAGCCACGGGCAAAACGAACACGCCGGCCGCGACGGGGTCGGCGACGGCCGCGTTCGCAGCAGTTTTCAAAAACACGCTGAACAGGCGCGACTCGCCCTGAAGACCAAGCCAGAGAATCGCCGCTTGGAACGCGAGGCCGCCCAACATGTTCATGACGATCTGGCGGAATGCATTGTTGATGGCTTCTTCGGTCTTCGTGAAGCCGATGAGCAAGAACGAGCACAGCGTAGTGACTTCCCAGGCTGTGTAAATCCAACACAGGTTGTCGGAAAGCACAACGTTGTACATGGCGGAAAGGAACGCGAACATGAGCGCGAAGAACCACGGACGGCGGTCTTTCTGCTCGGGGTGATGCGCCTGGAAATCTTTCATGTAGCCAAGCGCGTACACGCAAATGCCCGTGCCGACGATGCCCAGGATGAGCACCATAATGATGCTGAGCGAGTCGACATGCATCTGGCTTTCGAACTGCACCTCGCGCTGAATATTGTATTCAAACCACAGCGTGGTAAGAATTTGGCCAATTGCCAGCACGAGCGGCAGCACGCGGCGATACTTCACCGAGTAGCACACGATGTACAGGCCAACCGTGATATCGATGACGATATTGACTACGGCAAGGAAGTGGCTGTACTTCATAGGAAGGTCGAAATACAGCGAACCCGCGCCCAGATATTGGACGGCGAATGCGGTGGAGAGCAGCGCGATGACGGCAGCGAACGCCACGCACAGCACGTCGCGAGCCTTGTCGGCGCGCACGACGAGCATGAGCAGCGCTGCCACGCACGGCACCATGATCAACGAGACTATCAGTTCCATAAGCACTCCTGCCTAGCGATAAAACAAGCGGGAATTGCTACCCGCCGCATATCACTATAGTGAAATGGAGCGAAATGTAACTAGTGGGGTTCTATTTGTGCATAAGCTACACGGCGAGCGGTTGGGGCAAGAGTCGACTTGGGGCCTCGACGCGACGCAGCGTCCGAACGAAATGAAATCGCTCAGAAGCACCAACGCGAGCCATGAGCACATGCATGAACGAGTCCAACCGCACGCGATATGCCCCGCCGACTCGTCAGCACCATGCCGAAAGTTACTTAACCTTCTTCATATACATCGTCATTTGAGACGTGTTGAACATTTGACCGTCCGACATACGAAATTGCTCGACCTTCCATACGCGCACGCGACCGCCATCGCGCACCGGCGTTGCAACGGTCTCGATAGTGTCGCCCTCGAACACAGGCAGCAGGTGTGTGGTAGTGAGCTCAAGGCCCAACGCATGCGAAACCGCAGGATCGGTATGGGCCGTAATGCATTCGCTCGCCGCATGCTCCGCCAAATATGCACTAATACCGCCATGAATCACGCCATGAGGCTGCAGCATATCTGCCGTCACAGGCGTGTGCATGACATAACGCTCAGGGGTATCTTCGACGATTTCAATATGTAGAATATCGGCCAAACTCATGAGGCGCCCCTTTCAGGCAACAAACGAATCGCAATGCTGCACATACTAGCGCAGCCACAAACGCGATGCTCTCCCCAACTCGTCGTTTCCGACCAGATACGCCCTTCGCCGGCATCGCCCGCATTCGCTCGCTTTGCGAATTGAGCAAATCAACGAAGAAAATCGACATCGACGGCCAAGGGTGCATTGGCGATACAACCGGGCCACAATACAGCCGAGCTTCAAAGCCCAAACCGCAGCCCCGCGCAGCATCGTGGCAATTCCCGAACGCCCGTTATTCTTATTCGAGATTCTTATTGGCCTCTTGGGCGCGCACAGCATCGCCGCGATTCACGGCGAGCGTAACCAGCATGCCCGTCACGATGGGGAAATAGAATGTGAGGAAACGCCAGATGAACGTCGAAAGCGCGACAAACGACGCGCTTGGGTAAATCGTGCTGAAGAAAAGCGCGTAGCTCGTTTCGGCAGCACCCATGGCACCTGGGGTGGGAACGAACGACGAAATCATGTACACGAACGCCTGACACGAAATCACGGTAAGGAAATCGCCGTCGCAGCCCAAACCGCGCATAATCACGTAGCTAATGGCAAAGAACTCAAGCAGCTGGACGAACGTAACCGCGATGCTTCTCGCAAACAGACGCGGCTTTTTCATCATGTAGCGCATCTCGTTGTACGCGTCGTCGATAGTCTTGGTGGTATCGACAATCCGCTTTTCGGGGTCTTTCACAATATGCATCTTGCCCGCAAGCTTAAACGCCCAGGTCATGAGTTTCACGATGCCGTTGCGCCAAAATGCGATGGCCAGCAGCATCAAAAGCAGTCCCAAGCCGCCAATAAAGCCGATAACGACAAGCGTGGTGAGCGCAGAGTTCTCTTCGACGAAATAATGCAGGCGGAACAACAGCACCAATGCACAAAAAGCGCTCGTCGCAACTTGATAGGTCACAAAGCGGCTCACGAGCATCGGCATGCTCTTGGAAAGCGGCATGCCGAACCGGTTGTAGTAATACGCCTGAAACGGCTGACCTCCGCTCGATAGCGGCGTGATGCAATTGAAATATTGGCCAATAATCGTGCACAAAAACGTATCGCGGAAACGGAATTTCGGAAACATGTCACGCGAGAATATTTGCATGCACACCGATTCGAAAAACCAGTAGCCCACAACCATGAGCACCGCAAGCACGAGCCACGGCCAGCGCATGCTCGAAAGGGCATTGGCCATGTCTTCGCCCTCGCCCGCAAAAAACAGATAACCAACGAGCATGCCGAACGCGAAAATGCACAGCACGACATTGAGCAAACGCCCCTTAATATGAGGTCGCTCCATAGCTGTTTCGGGGGCGATTTCGTTGAGCAAATTCGGTTCGAGAATCGCCTCTTCAAATGGCTCTTTTTTCTGATTGTCGTTTGCCATGGCCTCTTCTCACGTTGCGCTATGCGAATTTGAACAGGTTCGCCGCTATACCGTAGCCGCATTTCGCAGCCCAGCGACCGAGTGCCGTTTTACGATTAACCAGACCCGCCAACGTGAAGCGAAGCTTGCGGCACAGCACAGGATCGCTCTGGCGAAGGTAGCGCCACAGCTTCTTATTATCCTCGATGGATTCGGGCGTATTGATCTGGAACAGATGAATAGACGAAACGGTGAGCATCGCGGAAAGATACCGCATCGAGCAACCCGCCAAACGAGGGCTAATCGCCTGCAGCTTTTCATAATCAAAACCGTCAATCGCCAGATGCGTCGCATGAATCTGGTCGGCAATGTGGCGCTTGAGCACCGAAGGGTCAATTGACTGGCCCTCGCGGCCAATGGTGTACCAATACAAGTCGCAATCGTGGTAATAGAGCTTCTTCACGAAACGCAGGGGCTTGAGCATGAGCAGGCTGTCCATATACGACATGCCTTCGGGCAACACCAAGCCGCTCTCGCGCACCACGCTCGTACGATAAATCGCGCTGTGGATCATGATGTACTGATCGAGGCTCGGATTGCTCATCGCATCCCAACCAACGACCTTATCGCTCGGAAGGAGCTTCTCGTACGAAATAGTATGTCGGTCGCCGTTTTCTACACGGTTGTACACGTAATTCACCATGTACAAATCAACGCCCGCCTGCTGTTCCTCCAACATGCGAAGGCGAGAGACGACTTCGGTAAGCTTCGCGGAATCGAGCCAATCATCAGAGTCGACGATATAGAAAAACGTTCCCGACGCACGCTCGAGAGCATGGTTCACCGCACCGCCCCAGTTGCGATTCTCTTGGTCAACAGCCACAACAATGTCCGGATAACGCTCGGCGTAATCGCGTGCCACCTGAAGCGTGCCATCCTTCGAACCGTCGTTGACAACGAGCACTTCAACCTCGTCGCCCGACCGAACGAGCGAATCGAGGCACGTGTGCAAATAAGACGCAGCATTATATGCGGGAACGGCAATTGTCAGCAGTTTCGAATTCGGCATACCAATCATTTCAATATCGACTCGAAGCGGCCAAGCAGAAGCGTAGCCGTTTTTCGTAACTGCCAGAGTATAGCCTTTTAGAAAGAAGAAGCATCGACCATGCCGTCAATAAGCAGAAAACCGTTGCGCGAACGTAAACCAAATGTGAGGACGAAGAAGGCGAAATCGTGTCAACCCCGCACTTGGCGCGCAGATTGCACCAAACAGGTCGTACAACTCACCATCGCGGCAACACGGCCTCGCCCGACTAGGCACGACCGAGTCGTATGAGCAGCTTTGTCCAAAGACGCTCCCCCATAAAGCAATCGCAGTAGCCATCGAGCCACAAATGAAACACAGTGCGACAAAGGCAACGTCACCCAGCAATATGCCCGCATAGCGCTCGAGGCATCGCACCATTCAACAACCGCGTAAGGACTCTTCGTGCCAATTCGTCCCATGGAAGGATAATTCGCCTTGAATGAGGTGCCTGGTTGGTTTATCTTAATCCCGTTACATAGGTTGGTTTAATAGGCTTGCACGCGCGGGCGTCTCAATCGGAAGACGAAGGCGCCATGCAGCGTCGCCTGCCAACAACTCTTGTATTCAAAAGGGGTATATATAAGAGAAAGGCAATTGCCATGGCATTAGAAACCTCAACGGGAGAGCTGTTGCGCGTCAACGGCCTCACCGCGTCGGTCGACGAAAAGGAGATTCTGCACGGCATCGACCTGAGCGTCGCTCAAGGCGAAACCCACGTGCTCATGGGCCCTAACGGCGCCGGCAAATCCACCCTTGGCCATGTCGTAATGGGCGATCCCACGTACAACGTGACCGCTGGCTCCATTGTGTTCAACGGCCAGGACGTTACTGCGCTTTCGCCCGACAAGCGCAGCCATGCAGGCATGTTCTTGAGCTTCCAGGCGCCCGTCGAAATTCCCGGCGTTCCGCTGTCGAGCTTCCTGCGCGCAGCGGCCGCTGGCCGCGAAGGTCTGAACCTTAAGGGCAAGCAATTCCGCAAGCACACCCAAGAACTGTGCGAAGAACTCGACTTCGACCCCGCCTACCTCGACCGCGAGCTGGGCGTTGGCTTCTCGGGCGGCGAAAAGAAGAAGCTCGAAATGCTGCAACTGCTGCTGCTCAAGCCGAAGCTGGCCATTCTCGATGAAACCGACTCAGGCCTCGACGTCGACGCCCTTTCCGTCGTTTCGCGCGGCATCGACGCATACCGCCGCACCTGCGACGGCACGCTCATCATCATCACGCACAACACGCGCATTCTTGAGCGCGTCGATGTCGACCGCGTGCATGTCATGGTGAAGGGCCGCATGGTGCACGAAGGCCCGGCCTCGCTCATAGAGAAAATCGACACGGAAGGCTTCGAGCAGTTCGAGCAAGCCGCCCAGGCCGCGCAAGCGTAAAGGCGGAGGCTCACTATGGCAAAGCAACATTCCGAAGTTGCGGACATCGACCGCAGCCTCTACGACTTCCGCTACGGCGAAGAGGGCTTCGAGCGCCTCGATGCGGGTCTCACGCCCGAAATCGTACGCGAGATTTCCGCGAAGAAAGACGAGCCCGAATGGATGCTCGAGTTTCGCCTGAAGTCGCTCGAAATTTACAAGAGCATGTCTGCCCCCGATTGGGGTCCGTCCATCGCGGGCTTGGACATGGACAACATCGTCACTTACGTCAAGCCCAATACCGACCAGAAAAGCGACTGGGAAAGCCTGCCCGACGACGTGAAGAACACGTTCGACCGTCTGGGCATTCCGCAAGCCGAGCGCGCGTATCTCGCAGGCGTCGGCGCCCAGTACGACTCCGAGCTCGTGTATCACAACATGCAAGACACCGCCTCGAAGATGGGCATCGTGTATTCGGGCATTGAAGAAGCCTTGCACGACCCCAAGTGGGAGCCGCTCATTCGCGAGAAGTTCATGACGCTCATTCCGCCCACCGACCATAAATTCGCAGCGCTCCACGGCGCCGTGTGGTCGGGCGGCAGCTTCGTCTATGTGCCGAAAGACACCAAGCTCGACTTCCCGCTG
>NZ_CDRRGL010000017.1:0-711 GCF_977041755.1 Slackia sp. | reverse complement strand
GCCTGCACCCGCTGCAGAGCTACTTCCGCCTGAATGCAAAGGGTGCAGGCCAGTTCGAGCACACGCTCATCATCGTGGAAGACGGCGCCGATTTGCACTTCATCGAAGGCTGCTCGGCCCCGAAATACAACGTGGCGAACCTGCACGCAGGCGCCGTCGAGCTGTTCGTCGGCAAGAACGCGCACCTGCGCTATTCGACCATCGAGAACTGGTCGAAGAACATGTACAACTTGAACACCAAACGCTCGGTATGCGACGAGGGCGGATCAATCGAATGGGTTTCGGGCAGCTTCGGCAGCCATGTCGGTTACCTCTACCCCATGTCCATTCTTTCCGGCCGCAAGTCGACGTGCACGTTCACGGGCATCACGTTCGCCGGCCAGGGCCAAAACCTCGATACCGGCTGCAAAGTTGTGCTCGCCGCGCCCGACACGAGCGCCGCGATTGAGACGAAGTCGATCTCGAAGGGCGGCGGCGTGTCCACGTTCCGCTCGAGCGTCGTGGCAACCGAAAAGGCCGAAAACTCCGCCGCGTCGGTAAGCTGCCAGTCGCTCATGCTCGACGCCGACAGCCGCTCCGACACCATTCCCGCAATGGACATTCGCTGCAAGAACGTCGACGTAGGCCACGAGGCCACCATCGGCCGCATCTCCGACGACACCGTGTTCTACCTTATGAGCCGCGGTATTTCCGAAGAAGAAGCGCGTACCA
>NZ_CDRRGL010000016.1:0-23927 GCF_977041755.1 Slackia sp. | reverse complement strand
CACGATGATGATATACAGCAGCGTCGTCCACATCGCCGAGTCGCCCGACACGTCGTCTTTGGCATACCCAATGCCTTGGTTTGAGTCGACATCGGTCAAATCGGTCACGTTCGCATGGGCGTCAGAAAGCGCGCTCACCATGTCTTTTTCGATATCGACGCGGTCGGCCACGGAAAGGTCACGGTCGGCGAAGCGATATGAATAGGTATAGCTCGGCAGAAAACCCGTATTCTCGAGTGCCTTGAATCCCTCGGACGACACTTCGGCCACGCCAAACGAAAGCGTATTCACCGTGAAATCGGAATTGCTCTGGAAAAGAGCCTGGTTGTCGGCCAGCGTCATAATGCCCACCACGTGGAACTCAACGCCGTTGAGCGCGACCGTGTCGCCCATGGATACATCGTTGTTCGTTGCAAACACACGATCAATGGCGATTTCGTCTGCTGCCTGGGGCTCGCCACCTTGCGCATACGCGGCCAAATCGACCTGCGTGCGATGCTCGAACGTGCGCACCGTGCAGTTGCGGGCGTTATCGCCCTGCGTTTTCTCGAAGCTCGCATCGAAGGAATAGTTCTTGTACAGCTCAATGCCGTCAGAATCGGACGCAGCATCGCGCACGGCATCGAGCTGCTCATCGGTCGCCTCGAACGCCGTGGTGAAGCGGCCGTCTTCAATACTGTAGGTTTCGGGCATATCGTCGATGATGACCGAAATGGAATGGGCGGCGAGCAGAAATCCCGAAGTGAGCGCGATGCTCACGGCCATGAGCAGAAATATGCCGAGGTATTTTCCAATATTGTGGACAAGCTCGCGCGGAAGTCGTTTGATTAGGGGACTCATGACGGCCTACCAAACAAGCTCTGCGGCGGACACGGGAGTGGCGTTCGTCTCGTTTTCAACAAGCACACCGTCGCGAAGGCGCAAAACGCGGTTCGCCATGTGGGAGATGGCGTCATTGTGGGTCACAATGACGACGGTGCAGCCATAATCGCGATTTACCTGCTCCATAAGGGCGAGGATTTCCTTCGAGGTTTTGTAGTCGAGCGCGCCTGTGGGCTCGTCGCACAAAAGCAAGCCAGGGTTTTTCACGAGCGCGCGTCCGATGGCGCAACGCTGTTGCTGGCCGCCCGAAACCTGCCGGGGAAATTTCGCGCGATGCTCGTAGAGGCCCAGTGATTTCAGAAGATCGTCGATAGGAAGCGGGTTTTTTGAAAGATGCGCCGTGACCTCGATATTCTCCCGAATCGTGAGGTCGGGTACCAGATTATAGAATTGGAACACGAAGCCAAGCTCGCTTCGGCGATATTCGCCAAGCGCCTTCTTGCCGAGACTCGTGATAGCGGTGCCGCCCACTTCGATAGTGCCCCCATCAGCCGCTTCAAGACCGCCGATAAGGTTCAAAAACGTCGATTTGCCCGAACCCGAGGGGCCGAGCAGCACGCAAATCTCGCCGCGCGCGATTTCCACGTCAATGCCGCGCAGCACTTCCATACGCGCCGCGCCTTCGCCATAGCCTTTCACAAGGCCGCGCGTTACCAAATAGGACGAGCCCGCATTCGCATGCGAGGCGCCCTCGTCCAATGCGCATCCCGCCCGCATAGCCGCATCCATAACTTCATCAGGCATAAAAGTACCTTCCTAGTAGTTTCTGTTAGGTTACTTTTATACCACCGAGCCGTTTTGTTAGCAATTGGTTACTTTGACCTACGAAACACGCCCGTGTTCGACCGAATACGTCACATCGGCGATGGCCGCGGCGCTTGGACGATGGCTTACGAGCAGCACCGTTTTGCCCGCACGATTGTCGGAAAGCGCGCGCAGCACCGCAGCCTCGTTGAGCGCGTCGAGGTTGCTCGTAGGCTCATCGAGCAAAACGAACGGGGCATCGTGCAAGAACATGCGCGCAAGGCCCAATCGCTGGCGCTCGCCTCCCGAAAGGGCGTCGCCCAGCTCGCCCACCTGTGTATCGAGCCCAGCGGGAAGCCTGCGCACGAAATTGGCGATCGACGCCTTTTCGCACGCCGCCATGATCTCGTCGTCACGTGCGCCAGGCTTCGCAAACGCCAAATTATCGCGCACCGTTCCGGCAAACAAATGCGTCTCCTGCGTCATGAAGCCCTCGACCTCGCGCAAACTCGCAGTGTTCACGCAACGAACGTCGTGCCCCGACACCTCGATTGCACCGCGATCGACATCCCAGAAGCGCATGAAGAGCTTAAGCAAGGTCGATTTGCCCGAGCCCGAACGTCCCGCAATTTGCACGACCTGGCCAGGCTCAACATGCAATTCGATATCGGAGAGCACCTTCGCATCTCCATACGAGAAATCGACATGGCTTGCAACGGCGCCCTCAAACCCCTCAAGCGCCACGCCGCCTTCGACTTCTTCGGTTTGAGGACACTCATCGAGCACATCGAGCACGCGTGCGCCCGAAGCGAGCGTTTGCTGCAACGTGGAGCCCAAATTCGCCACGGCGATAACCGGCCCGAACGACGACATGAGCGCCGCGCACGCCACAACGGCGCATCCGAAATCGAGCATGCCGTAATTCACCAGGTGCATTGACGCGAGCAGCATGCCCATATCGAGCGCCAATACCGCAGCGCCCGTCGCCGCCATGGCGATCGCCGTGCGCCCCTTCAGGCGTGCCTCAACACGAATGAGACTATCCATGCGATTCGACAATTCCTGCGCGCGATCGGCCGCGCGACCAAACTGCAGGGTTTCGCGCAAACCGCGCAGGCTGTCGAGCACGAAGGCATTCATCGAGCCAATGGCGTCACGCACTTCACGCCCGCCCGTACCGCTCGCTTTCGAGGAAACCCACGGCACCGCAATGCCCACAACCGCATACGAGAATGCGACATAGAGCGCCAGCAGCGGCGAAAGCGTTGCAACGAACGCAACCATGCCAAGCGAAACGATAAGCGCGATGGCCGCAGGCGAAAGCGTATGCGCATAGAAAACCTCGAGCAGTTCGACGTCGCTCGTTAAGAGCGAAACCAAATCGCCCTTGTCGCGGCCCTCGAGCTTTGCCGGAGCGAGCGTGCGCATTTTGCCGAAGACCTTATCGCGCACGAGCGCGAGAATCTTGAATGCGAGATAGTGGTTGCACAGCTGCTCGCCGTAGCGAAGCGGACCGCGCACCACGCCGCACACCGCCACCGCCACGCACGCCGCGCCCACAGGAATCGCAGCCCAAACGCCTGCAGCATCGAGCAGGCCATACGCCGCAAACACCGTAAGGAAAATCGCCGCAACGAAACCGAGCACGCCCAAAAGAATCGCGAGCGCCATAACGGGCAGAAGCGGGCGCGTAAGGCCCACAAGCCTCGCCATGATGCTGAAGTTCGGGCGATGAGGTGGCCTTGAAGCCGCCTCATCGCCCGCATGATGGGAATCCTGCTGCGCGGGCTGAAGCTGCGAATCGGCCTCGCACGCATCGAATTCCTCGATGCCCTCCTGAGCGACACCATGCGCAAAGGCTTCAAGCTGGGACTGTTTTTCCCAAAGCTTCGCATATGCGCCGCCTTGCGCAAGAAGCTGCGCGTGCGTGCCATGCTGCGCAAGTTTTCCCTGTTCAAGCACGTAAATTTCATCAGCATGCTCAAGGGCCGACAACCGGTGCGAAATCATGATGACCGTATGGGCGCCGGCCAGCTCGCGCGCGGCCGAAATAATGGCCGCCTCGCTTTCGGCATCGATATTGCTCGTGGCTTCATCAAAGATGTAGATGGGGGCATCGTGCAACAGGGCACGCGCAAACGCCAACCGCTGACGCTGGCCGCCCGAAAGATTCGCGCCTTCGGCAGCGATTTCCATATCGAGCCCGCCCGACTCGCGCACAAAACCGGCGAGGCGGCATTTCTCGAGGGCCTCCCAAAGTTCATTATCAGCCGCGTTGGGTTTGGCAAGCAGCAAGTTCGAACGCAGCGTGCCCTTGAACACGTAGCTCGAAAACGGCACTGTCGTAATAGTCTCGCGCAACGATTCGGCCGAAATGTCACGCAAATCGATGCCGCCGATGCGAATATCGCCCGTATAACGAGCGTTCGCGCCAGACAAAATGCCGGCGAGCGTTGACTTGCCCGATCCGCTTTCACCCGTTACGCCAATAAAGCTGCCGCATGGCGCCGAAAAATCAACGCCCTCGAGCACCTGGCGCTGCCCATCGTAGGAATAGCCCACGCCACGGCATGCGACGTTCGCACTGCGCGGGTCGACCGCGTGCGTGCCGTCGACGGGCAAGGGCGCGTCGAGAATCGCGTACATTTTCTCAGCGGCGGCCATGCCGTTCATGGCCGTATGGAAAAACGAGCCCAGGGTACGCATAGGAATGAAGAACTCGCTTGATAAGAACACGATGGAGAATGCAGCCGCGAACGTCGCCGCGCCAGCCGAGAATTGCCACAGCACAGCGATGACGCCAATCGCCGCTCCACCGAACGCGAACAGGTCCATAACGGTAATCGAATTCAGCTGCATTGAAAGCAGGCGCATCGTCGCTTTGCGGAAGCCTTCCGCAGCCTCGTTCATTTCCTTATGCTTTTGCGCATCGGCCGAATAGATCTTCAATGTGGTGAGGCCCTGAATAGCCTCGAGGAACATGCTGCCCAAATCGGAGTAGCTGCCCCAATAATTGCGCATGATGCGGCGGGCGATTTTTTGCACGGCCATAATGGACGCCGGAATAAACGGCACGCATACGAGCAGCGCCACGGCGGCAGGAAGAGACAGCGGCGCGAGCGCCACGAACAGCGTAATGGGTGCGATCAGGGCGTAGAACAGCTGGGGCACATACTGGCCGAAATAGCTCTCGAGCTGCTCGGTGCCCTCGACGCTCACTTGCACGGCAACGCTCGTTGCGACGGTTTCGTTATAGGCAGGGCCAAGGGCGACGAGCTTATCGTAAACCTGCTGGCGAATGGCGCATTTCGCCTTAGCGGCCGCGCGCTGCCCCATGCGCTGCGCCATCGTTTGGCACGCCATGCGCACGGCGATCGCCGCAACGGAAGCGGCCATCACGCCAATCGCCATGGCAGCGTCAGCCGCGCCCTCGAACGTGGCCTGCAAAAATAGACCAATCACGATGAACAACGCGATGTTGCACACGAGTGCTATCCACTGGAACAGCACGTTGGCGAGTATATATTTTGCGGCGCCCGGCACCATAGCAAGCAAGCGTTTATCGAACATTTCTCCCCCGTTTTCGCCTTTGCGAACGTCATAAGTTGTACGGGGTTAATAGTAACCCATGCGACACTTTTATGGGAACTTCCGAGAATACCTCCACGGGTTTCCATGCTTGCTGCAGGTCGTCGGAACAAAAAGCGAGGCGCTCAGGCACCGCATTAAGAAACGGCAGCGAAATTAATCCACATGCACGAGCGCGAAGACCTCGGCATCGGTCGCCTTGGCAATAGCCTCGCGGGGGTTCAGGAAATCGAGCTCCATGAGGAATCCCATGCCCGCAAGCTTTGCACCGAACTGCTCGATGAGGTGGGCCTGCGCCACCGCCGTGCCACCCGTGGCAACCAGGTCGTCAACGATAAGCACCACATCGTTTTCGTCGAGCGCGTCGGTATGGATTTCGAGGCTGTCGGTTCCGTATTCAAGCTCATAGCTTTCGCTGCGCACTTCACGCGGCAACTTGCCGGGCTTGCGAGCAGGTACGAAGCCGGCACCCAGGCTGTACGCGACAGGGGCGCCAATCATGAAGCCGCGGGCCTCGGCGCCCACAACCTTGGTAATGCCTGCATCTTTGAAATGGTCGGCGATAGCGTCAATGGTTGCCTTGAAACCTTCTGGCTCCTTCAAAAGCGTCGTGATATCTTTGAAAATGACACCCGGCTCGGGATAATCGGGAATGTCGGTGATGTGGCCTTCAAAATCGTAAGCAGCCATGAATGCCCTTTCTCGCACGGAATATGCAACTGAGCCATTGTAGCGCTCGGTACCGTCGATTGCTTTGCCAACAACACCCATAAAGAACGCGTCATACACAGGTTGGTCGCAAACGGCAAACTATACATCAAGGCGAAACGCACTAACCGTGCTGAAAATACTCAGGCACATCGTCGCGCTTCATGGAATGAGTGGCGTAAACTTCTTCGTCCTGCCACAACGCCACTGCCTGCGACGGCTTCACGCCAGCCGCGTGAGCCGCTTCGCGCGTTGCGTTCATATCGATGACGCGCTGGTTGGACGAGCCGCGAAAGCGCAGCGTAATGTCGTGCAAGTCGTTTTCGAAAGGCCCATCGACCAACACGTCGATGCAATCGAGCAAACGATCGGTGAACTCGGTGAAATGGGGGCCGCCAGGCTCAAGCTCGTCGAGCGTATCGCCCGTAAAGCACCAAATGGCTTTGTTCGGAACCTCGCGCTTCACGCGTTCAACGAATTCGACCAAACCTTCCTGATTTTCAGGCTCCATGGGTTCGCCGCCCAGAATCGTGAGGCCGTCGCAAAATACCGCGCCCAGGCTTTCAATCACTTTGGCCTGCACCGCCTCATCAAACGGCTCGCCCGCATCGAAGCGCCATGCCTCGCCGTTGAAGCAATACGGGCAATGCCTGCGGCACCCTGACACGAACAGCGACGTGCGAACGCCTTCGCCATTCGCGATGTCGAAATATTTGATGGCAGAGTAGTTCATGAAACCCCCTCGCGCGATGGCGCGCGGTCGTGCGATTCCGATAGATTCCGCACGAGCCGAACAGCACTTGATGTGCTGTTCGCGCGAGCCAGGACTTGACCGAAGCGGAAGCGCATGAGCGCGCGCCATCGCGCCCAGCCGTTTCCTTTCCTATACCTTAACAAAGGACCTTCCATCCGAACCAGAAAACCGACAGACGGCCATACTTGAACCGTGACGAACATATGCTCAACTATTCACATATCTCCAGGTCAGACACATTTTCGTCACATTTGCAAGTTATTTGAGACTAACCAGCCGCCACTCGCATACAATAAAGGCGCTCTTTGCACTGCATTGCCCATCGCGCAGCGACGAGGCGAGCTCAACAGCGCAAACTGATCAGGCCGTGGCGCATCGCCATGGAGCCGGGCCATATTTGGCAGCAGACGCACGCGCGCCTGCGGGACAGTAGCTGACCCGCAGGCGCGTTTTCTTTTCTCCCAATTGAAAACGACCCCCGAAGAGCAACGACACGTTCGCAACCAGGAGGTTCATCATGACGCAAGCAACGCAATCTGATTCGTCGCGACAAACGAGCATCGACAAAACTGCCGTCACAAAACAGGTCGCCGCGGTTGGCGTAGGCGGAAACGTAGCACTTTCGGCAATCAAGCTCATCGCAGGCATCATGGGCAATTCCACGGCCATGATCAGCGACGCCATCCATTCGCTTTCCGATGTGTTCGCCACCGCAATCGCGTTCATCGGCGTGCGCCTGGCCGAGCGCGATGCCGACGCGACTCACCCCTATGGCCACGAGCGCTTCGAATGCGTGGCGTCGCTTATGCTGGGCCTTATTTTGGCTGGCACAGGTCTCGCCATTGGGTATTCGAGCATCGAAACCATTGCCACCCGGTCATACGTTTCCGCTAGCGCCCCAACGATTGTCGCGCTCGCGGCAGCCGTCTTGTCCATCGTGGTTAAGGAAGGCATGTTCTGGTATACGCGCCATTGGGCACGCATGCTGAATTCGAGCGCCTTTATGGCCGACGCGTGGCACCACCGCTCCGACGCCATTTCGTCGATCGGCGCGCTTTTGGGCATCGGCGCGAGCATGCTGGGCTTTGCCGCGGGCGACACCATTGCCAGCCTCGCGATTTGCGTCATCATTTTGAAGGTTGCATACGACGTGATGAAAGATGCCCTAAACAATATGACCGACACGCCGTGCGACCACGAATTCGAGCGCAAAATCGGGAATTGCATCGAGGAGGTTCCGGGCGTGGTGCGCATCGATGCGCTGCGCACGCGCAAGTTCGGCAATCGCGTGTATATTGATGCCGAGATCGCCGTCGATGGACAGCTCAAGCTTATAGAGGCCCATGAAATTGCTGAAGCCGCGCATGATGCCGTCGAGGCCGGCTTCGAAGAAGTGAAGCACATCATGATTCACGAAAACCCAGCATAAATGCCACGTTTCGCTGCGAGTGCCGACCGATTCATATGAGATTGGCCGGCCCTCGCAGCGACTCCCTATTTCCCGCAATACGCAAGAAGGGCCGGCCCCGAGGCTGGCCCTTCGTTTATTCAAGCGGCGATACGCTACAGATGAAGCACGCGATCGCGGATTTCTTCGGTGCGGCCCTGGTTCCAGAACTGGGTTCCAATATAGCCGCAGGTGCGACGTGCAACGTTGAGCTTTTCCTGGTCGCGGTTGCCGCAATGCGGACATTCCCACACGAGCTTGCCATCGTCTTCAACAATCTTGATTTCGCCATCAAAGCCGCACACCTGGCAGTAATCGCTCTTGGTATTCAGCTCGGCATACATGATGTTGTCGTAGATGTACTGTATCACGCGAATGACGGCCTTCAGGTTGTCTTGCATGTTGGGCACCTCGACGTAGCTGATAGCTCCGCCAGGGCTCAAGCGCTGGAACTGGCTCTCGAACTTCAACTTGTCGAACGCATCGATTTCCTCGGACACATGCACGTGGTAGCTGTTCGTGATGTAGCCCTTGTCGGTAATGCCCTCGATAACGCCGAAACGACGCTGCAAGCATTTCGCGAACTTGTACGTCGTGGATTCGAGCGGCGTGCCGTACAGCGAGAAGTCGATGTTGCTCGCCTCTTTCCACTCGGTGCACTTGTCGTTCATGTGCTGCATGACCTCGAGCGCGAAGGGAGTGCCTTCCGCCTCGGTGTGGCTGTGGCCGGTCATGTATTTCACGCACTCATACAGACCCGCGTATCCCAGCGAAATGGTGGAATAACCGCCGTAGAGTAGCTTGTCGATGGGCTCGCCCTTGGGCAGACGAGCCAATGCGCCATACTGCCACAAAATAGGCGCCGCATCGGAGAGAGTGCCCTTCAGGCGGTTGTGGCGGCACATAAGGGCTTTGTGGCACAGTTCCAGGCGCTCGTCGAAGATTTCCCAGAACTTCTTCTCGTCGCCCTGCGAGGAGCACGCAACATCGACCAAATTGATGGTGACGACGCCCTGGTTGAAGCGGCCGTAGTACTTCGGCTTGCCCGGCTCGTAGTTGCCCGCGTTGGCCACATTGTCGTAGCCGTTACCCGAACGGTCGGGCGTAAGGAAGCTGCGGCAGCCCATGCAGGTATAGCAATCACCGTTGCCCTCGGTCTCGCCCTTGGAAAGCTTCAGCTCGCGCATCTTCTTCTCGGAAATGTAGTCGGGCACCATGCGCTTGGCCGTGCACTTCGCGGCCAGCTGCGTAAGATAGAAATACGGAGCGTCCTCGGTGATGTTGTCTTCCTCGAGCACATAGATGAGCTTCGGGAACGCCGGGGTAATCCAGACGCCCGCCTCGTTCTTCACACCCTCGTAGCGCTGACGAAGCACTTCTTCGATAATCATGGCCAAGTCGCGCTTCTCTTCGGGAGTGCGCGCCTCGTTGAGGTACATGAACACCGTGACGAACGGAGCCTGGCCGTTGGTAGTCATGAGCGTAACGACCTGGTACTGAATCGTTTGCACACCGCGGCGAATCTCGTCGCGCAGGCGAGCTTCGACCACTTCGTTGATTTTCTCGGACGAGGTCTCAAGGCCCAGCGTGTTGATTTCATCGAGCACCTGGCGGCGAATCTTCTGGCGGCTCACCTCGACGAACGGCGCAAGATGCGTAAGCGAGATGGACTGGCCGCCATACTGGCAGCTCGCGACCTGGGCAATAATCTGGGTGGCGATGTTGCATGCCGTAGAGAAGCTATGCGGGCGCTCGATAAGCGTGCCGGAAATGACGGTGCCGTTCTGCAGCATGTCTTCCAGGTTCACGAGGTCGCAATTGTGCATGTGCTGCGCGAAGTAGTCGGAATCGTGGAAGTGGATAATGCCTTCGTTGTGGGCGGCCACGACTTCAGCAGGCAGCAACAGGCGCATAGTGATGTCTTTGGAAACCTCGCCGGCCATGTAGTCGCGCTGCACGGAATTCACCGTGGGGTTCTTGTTCGAGTTTTCCTGCTTCACTTCTTCGTTGTTGCACTCGATGAGCGACAGGATTTTGTCGTCGGTCGTGTTCGACGTGCGCTTGAGCGTTTGAATGTAGCGATAGATGATGTACTTGCGCGCTACCTCGAAACGGCCAAGCGCCATGATTTGGTTCTCGACCATGTCTTGGATTTCCTCGACCGACACGGTATGGCCGGCGCGGCCGCACAGCCATTCAACGCTGTGGGCAGCGAGGGCAATTTGATCTTCGGTAAGGCGCTCGTGGGGCGCAGCGTCGTTGTTGGCCGCGGTAATCGCGTTCACGATTTTCTGGATGTCGAACGTTACTTCCGAACCGCTGCGCTTGATGATTTTCATCGCATTCCCCAATCAATTCGCCGTCATGTGCCACTTCGTTAAATCGCGCGCATGGACACCCCGTATACGCACGCTATCGGAACCTTCGTCCCGCTCTAAAGACAACATCGCCTGGGTTTTCCCTTGCGAAAACCCAGGTTTCGATGTCTCTATAATAGCTCAAACAGACCACAATATCTTGTGATTGTTATTTGAACTCTGCACAGTATCGTGTTTGTGCAGGTCGGCTCGAATGAAACCGCTCGCAAACGAAAAAACATGCTCGAATTCGGCGATTGGCCTTGAAATTGAGAGCGCAACGTGCGTGGGAGACGCGAGTAAAAGCGAGGCAAAGCAAAGCCGCAGGTGGGGTCGCATACGGCCAAAAAGAGCAGGCACAGCACGCGGCAACGAGGCACCCACGCTCGAAGCAACGCGAAAGCGGAAGGTCGAACGATAGCCGGTTTCAGCCTTTGTCGCAGAGGGCGATTGACGCATTTCTTCCCCACATGTACAAGATATTGGGGCCGCGCCAAAACGGGCCCAGGCGCCTTAGCGCCGGTTTCGATCGGCGAATCCGCGATGTTAACTTCTTGTTGCCAACCGATATCCATCGAAGCGCTTTCGTGCGGTATAGTTCACCTATGAAATAATCAGTTGCACTCACGAACTAATGCATCGAAAGAAGGATCCATGCTTCGCCCGAAATTCGATTCGACGTTCTTTGTGGCGTTCAAACTCACCCACGAGGCGCTCGACGCCGCGCTGAAAAAGGCGAGCGAGCTCAATATCACGCAGTATCGCGTGCTCGTGAAACTGCTCACGGCGGGAACTGCCGGCCTGCCGCAGAAAGACGTGAGCGCGCTGCTCGATTTGAAGCCCAATGTCGTTACCCAGGCCATCAACACGCTTGAAGAACGCGGGCTCGCCCTGCGCGCAAACGGCGCAACTGACAAACGCTTTCGCCGCGCTCGTGCCACCTCCGCCGGCGGCGAGCATGCGGCGCACGTGAATGCGGCAATCGTCGAGGAGCTCTACGACCTGTTCCCGACCGATAATGCCGCCTGGCGTAAGATTTTGGAGGCGTCCATCGCCGCCGGCGCTGACATTGACCCGCCGCTCTCTCCCGATTTCGCTGAGAAATATCCGGCGTCGCGCACGCTCGTTTCCATTGAGCTGGTGCGCTTGGCTATCGAGCGCGGCCTGAAAGAGACCTGCGGGGCGCCGCTTTCCGACTGCCTAGTGATGATGCGTCTTGGCGAGGCGACGCGACCCCTGCGCGTCAACGATATCGGCGAATCGCTCGAAATGCCCACGGCAAACGTGACCCGCGCAGTCGACCGGCTCGTGCAACGCGGCTGGGTGAAGCGCATGGGAAGCGAACGCGATCGCAAGGCCGTCTTTGTCGTGCCCACCGAAGATGGGGAATTCCAGGAACGCATTATCAGCGAAAAATCAAATGAGCTCGCAGAGGAACTTCTTTGGAGCAAGCTTACGCCAGCCGACCAGGAAGCCATCGGCGATGTGGGATCGGTGGTTATCGACGGCTTGCGCCGACGCCGCGCCGAAGAGCGCAACGTGGGTTTTGCCGACTTGCGACCGATCGACTAGGGACTAAACGAAAAGGGACGTAACCGAAAAGCTGAGTTATGCAGAACCCCTATTGGGGTATCGGCGGAAGCGATTGAAAAGCTTTCTGAGCTTGGTCCCAATTTGGTCCCCACGTGGCGCACATTTTGGGGCACAAACAAAAAGGCCAGAGCACATAAGGCTCTGACCTGGCGTTTTAATGGAGCGGGTGACGGGAATCGAACCCGCGTTAGAAGCTTGGAAGGCTTCAGTTCTACCATTGAACCACACCCGCATATGGTCGGGACGACAGGATTCGAACCTGCGACATCCTGCTCCCAAAGCAGGCGCGCTACCAAACTGCGCCACGTCCCGTCGACCGTTCAGCTTGGCTATTATAACAAAGCGAGGCGTATGTTCAAGAAAATTTCGTTTAATTCGAAAGCGCTTGAATCGCCGCCGAAAATTCAGCCACCTCGTGAATAATTTCTGTCGGGTTCTCAACCACAAGTTTTTCCTCGGGAAACATGCCCCACGTAACCGCAAGGGTCTTGCAGCCGGCAGCATTGCCCGCCGCGATGTCAAACGGGGAATCGCCCACATAGACGCATTCCTCGGGCTGCGCGCCCATACGCTCGCAGCCCAGCAGAATCGGCGCCGGATCGGGCTTATGTTTCGCGCAATCGTCGGCGTCGATAAGGCACCCGAGATACGGAGCCGCCCCAACCACCTGAAGCCCACGCCATGCGAGCGCATGCATTTTCGAGGTCACCACGCCCATCTCGAAGCCCTCCGCACGAAGAGCCGCCAATTCGTCGACAATTCCCGGAAACGCCCTTATGAGCTGGTCGTGCGTTGCTTCATTATGGGAACGATATGCCTTCAGCAAGCGCTGCTGCTCTTCAGCATTGCGCGCGAAGTCGAGCATTTGCGTCGCGAGAGGCTGGCCAACCTTCGCCATATATTCCGCCTCGGAAAACTGCTTTCCCAGTACTTCTTGCGTGGCGTGTTTGAAACTTTCGAGAATCATGTTGTAGGTATCGACAAGCGTGCCATCGTTGTCGAGCAAAATCGTGGTTAGCGCCACCGTATCTTCTTTCTAATCGCGTTGCTTTCTTCTAAATGAATCGGTATCCAAGCGAATCGACCCTCGCCGCCGTGGAAACCCCAACGTACTTCCCTTCGCCTCGCAACGACAGTTCTGCCATTGCCGTGCCCGCGCGTCCACAAGGCCGCATGCACCGGCGCGATGCCGTATTATTGCACCACCATATACGAACCATCGCCGCCGCGCGTGTACGTGGCGAGCTTTCCGCGATAGGAGCATGACATGAGGGCTTTGGTACAGCGCGCCACGCGCGCAAGCGTGACGGTTGAGGGCGAAACGATTGGCGCCATCAACGACGGATTCCTGATTCTGCTCGGCGTCGGACATGAAGATACCGAAGCGCAAGCCGACAAGTTGTGGAGCAAGATTTCGAAAATGCGCATTTTCGAGGACGAGAACGGCAAGACCAACCTAAGCCTTGCGGATGTGCACGGCGAAGTGCTCGTAGTGAGCCAATTCACGCTCTACGCGAACTGCAAGCGCGGCAACCGTCCGTCGTTTACCGATGCAGGCGCACCCGATGAAGCAAATCGCCTTTACGAGTACTTCGCAAGCCTCGTCGCGCGCGATTTGGGCCACGTGGAAACAGGTTCGTTCGGCGCGATGATGCAAGTCGAGCTCGTCAATGACGGCCCATTCACCATTTGGCTCGATACCGATACGCTGTAAAGCAAAGCTTGCTCGCCGCCTCTCTCACCCGCGCTACAAGCGCATAAGGCGCACGGCATGCAGGTAGCGCCTGTCAACAACACGGGATGACAAGCGTCAAACAACGAATCGAGCAAGACATGCGGCTTCTGCCAAACGGCGTCACCCGCATTCACGCGCGCTGCGCGGATGGCGCCCACAACCCAAAAAGAAAGGAGCCAATCGGCTCCTTTCTTTGCTTCGCAATCATTTTCGCCGTGAACACGGGGCGCTTTTTCGCCTAGTACACCATGCCCATGGCTTCTTGCACTTCACCAAGCGTTTTCTCGGCAACTTCGTTTGCACGACGATTGCCCTCATGCAGCACGTCTTTCACGTAATCGAGATCGGCCTCGAACTGGTGACGGCGCTCGCGAATGGGCTCGAAGTAGTTATTCACGGCCTCAGTCGTGTATTTCTTCAGCTGGCCCGAACCGCCCATGCCGATTTCCTCGGCGATTTCCGCAGCATCGCGACCAGTGCAAATCGCCGCCGTAGAAAGCAGGCCCGACACGCCAGGACGATTCTCGGGGTCGAACGTGATCATGCGCTCGGAGTCGGTCTGGCTCTTCTTGATGCGCTTGGCGGTTTCTTCGGCCGTCATGGAAATGGAAATGGCATTGCCGTAGCTCTTCGACATCTTGCGACCGTCGAGGCCTGGAAGCAGCGGCACGTCAGAGAGCAGTGCGTCGACCTCGGGGAACACCTTGCCATAGCGGTTGTTGAAACGACGGGCAATGGTGCGCGTGAGCTCGATGTGGGGCAGCTGGTCGCGACCGACCGGCACCACATTGCCCTTGCAGAACAGAATGTCGCATGCCTGATGGACGGGATAGGTGAGCAGAAGGCCCGTGAGCTCGTGGCCCGACGCCTCCATCTCGGCCTTCACTGTGGGGTTGCGCTGCAGCTCGGCCTCGCTCACAAGCGAGAGGAAAGGCAGCATGAGCTGGTTGCACGCAGGCACTGCGGAGTGGCAGTAAATCATGGTCTTGTTCGGATCGAGGCCGCACGCCAAGTAATCCATAACCATGTTGTACACGTTGTCCTGAATATGCTCGGTAGTGTCGCGGTCGGTAATAACCTGGTAGTCGGCAATGAGCACATTGGTGCGGCAGCCTTTTTCCTGCAGCTCGACACGGCCTTTCAGCGTGCCGAAATAGTGGCCCAAATGCAGGCGGCCCGTGGGGCGGTCGCCCGTGAGCATGGTGTATTTCTCGGGATGGACCTCGAGATCGGCTGCAATTTCGTCACTGCGCTTCGATGCCGCTTCGTAGCTTCCTTCGTTGGCCATAATGGGCCCTTTCTATTCACGATTAATAAAAACGATTTATCAGCGAGTCGCGCGCTGGAAGCATCGCGACCCTATCTCGAACTTTGCTATGGTACCACGACTTTCCCTGGCAAAAACGGCAAGGGTCGCTCCACCATGGTATAGTTGCAGGCATGAATTCTTACACCACCATTGACGGACGTGCCGTCGCAGAAATCGAAGAGAAGAAGAGCCGCTTCATCGCAAGCCTCGCACACGTCGAGACTGAAGAAGAAGCGCTCGCGTTCCTTGACGAAATTCGCGTCGCCAACCGCATGGCGCGCCACAATGTGTACGCTTACGTGCTGCGCGAGGGTGGCGCAGGCGCAGCTGGCCGTGTGCGCTACTCAGACGACGGCGAGCCACAGAAAACCGCCGGCATGCCAACGCTTGAAGCGCTGCAACATGCGGGGCTCACCGATGTGATTTGCGTGGTCACTCGCTATTTCGGCGGCGTGCTCCTGGGCACGGGCGGGCTTGTGCGCGCCTACACGGGCGCCACGCAGGCGGGCATCGAAGCCGCAACGAAAGTCGTGGTGTCGAGCTGCGTCGATATTTCCGTACGCATTGAATACCCGCTCTACGACCAAATGTCCCGCATCGCCTCTGACTGCGGCGCAAAAGTGCTCGATACGCAATATGCCGAAGCGGTCACGCTCAAGCTGCGCATGCTCGACGGCACCCAGCAACCCCTGCTCGACAAAATCACCGAGCTGTGCCGAGGCCAAGAACGGGTCGAAGTCAGCGACCCCATCGACGCGATGTTTTAAAAAACCGGCCTTGAGCGAAACCCCTTTCGAGCCAATCTCATAGAACATGAAGCGGCACGGCAGAGGCCTGTCCTTATCGCGTTTTCGCCTACTCCACGCCCAGCGCTTCGGCGAGCTCAAGCCACTCGTCTTCCATAGCTTCTTTTTTCGCCTTCAAGTCATTGAGTTCGGCCTGCAGTTCGCCTAGGCGCACAAAGTCGGTCGGGTCGGCGGCAGCCATCTCGGCCTCTTTCGCCTTCACCTTATCGCCCGCGGTACCCATTTTGCGGTTGATGCTCGCCAGGCGCTTCTTCATCTCGCGAAGCTCCTGGTTCGAATATTTCGGGGCTTCATCGGCACCCGTCGCAGTCGCGGGCGCCTCCTTGCTAACCTGACCAGCAATTTCGGCAAACGAGCGACCGCCCGAGCGCACAGCATCGCGCTCATCGAGAAGCTCGAGGTATTCGTCCACGCCGCGCGGGCAATGGCGCAAGTGGCCGTCTATCAGCGCGAACTGGTCGTCGGTCACGCGCTCCATCAAATAGCGATCATGCGTCACCATGACGAGCGTGCCCGCCCATGTATCGAGCAAATCCTCCAATACGGCAAGCATATCGGTGTCAAGGTCGTTGCCCGGCTCGTCGAGAATGAGCACATTAGGTTCTTCCAGAAGAATGAGCAGCAGCTGCAAACGGCGCTTTTGACCGCCCGACAAATCTTCGATACGCGTATACAAGTGCTTCGACGAAAAGCCGAGACGTTCGAGCAGCTTGGCGGGCGTGGTTTCCTTTCCATCGACCACAATGCGGCTCTTGTGGCGCGAGAGCACCTCGGTCACGCGATATTTTCCCAGCTCGTTCAGTTCATCAAGGCGCTGGGAGAGCACAGCGAACTTCACGGTTTTGCCGATTTTCACAAAGCCCGAGCTCGGACGCAACGAGCCGTCGAGCACCGAAAGCAGCGTGGTTTTGCCGGCGCCGTTTTCGCCCAGAATGCCGTAGCGGTCGCCCGGCCCCACGTGCCAGTCGATATGGTCGAGTACCGTTTTGTCGCCGAATTTCTCGGTGACGTTCGTGAATTCAACCACCTGCTTGCCCAAACGCTGCATGGCCATAGCGCGCAACTCGAGAGTATTGCGCACAGGAGGCTCGCCAGCGATAAGCTCCTCGGCGAGCGCCACGTGAAATTTCGGCTTGGTTGAACGGGCTCGGGCGCCGCGCGAAAGCCACGCAAGCTCTTTGCGCATGAGGTTTTGGCGGCGCTCCTCAGTCACACGCTCGATGCGCTCGCGCTCAACGCGCTGCAGCACATAGGCGGAATAGCCGCCCTCGAACGGCTCGACTTTGCCATCGTGCACTTCCCACATGCCCGTGCATACCTCGTCGAGGAACCAGCGATCGTGCGTGACGCACAAAAGCGCGCCGGAATTACGCTGCCAGCGGCTATTGAGATGCCGCGCAAGCCACGCAATGGCGCGAATGTCCAAGTGGTTGGTGGGCTCGTCCATCATGATGACGTCGTAATCGCCGATAAGCAGACGCGTAAGATCGACCCTTCGTCGCTGGCCGCCCGAAAGCGTTCCGATCTTCGCGTTCCAATCGATGTCGGCGATGAGCTCAGAGATAATCTCACGAATGCGAGGGTCGCTCGCCCACTCGTACTCGGGCGCGTCACCCACCACCGAATAGCCCACCGTTGCGTCGTCGGAAAGCGAATCGGTTTGACCGAGCACGCCGACGGTGAGCCCGCGCGTGCGGCGCACAAGCCCGCCCTCAAGCTCGATTTGCCCGGCGAGCACGCCAAGCAGCGTCGATTTTCCATCACCGTTCTTTCCGACAATGCCGATGCGATCGCCTTCATGCACGCCGAGCGTTACGTCGTCGAGCACAAGCTTTGCGGGAAATTCGAGATGGGCGCCTTCGCACCCCATAAGAAACGCCACCGATGGGTCCTTTCTTTTCGTGTAACCCATCGATGATAGCACGCAAAGGCGCTAATACACCGGACCGATGATCTCAACCTCAAGAAGATCGCCAACCTGCACAGGCGCCGCTCCGCCTCCCGACGGCATCATGAACAGGGCATTCGCGGCATTTGCCGCAGGCGTGCCCCAATGGCCACGCACCGGGCGCACTTCCAGCCGACCCTCGGCAGAAACCGACAAGCTCATGGGCTTGAGCCCGAAGAACACGTCGGTCGGACCCGTGGCCTCTAGGGGGCGGTCTTCCCCAGCAGGCTTCTTTTCTTTCTCGGATTGGATATCGGCAGCGCCGCCGCGGCGAGGGGCGGGCATTTCTTCTACAAGCGTCGCCTTCACGGTGATGGGAGCCGGATTGAGCGAAAGCGCCGCGCGAATAAGCGGCCGCAAATAGAAGCCGAGCGTAACGGCTGCGCCCGCCGACGGGCCCGATATACCCACGATAGGCACGCCATCGACCATGGCGTAGGAGCTATGGTGTCCAGGGCCATGGTTGGTTTGGTGGCATATCATTGTGCCGATGCTCTCCATAACCTCGCACGCCCAGTCGCCCGACCCTTTCGACGAGCCCGCGTTGAGCACGACGATATCGGCCACGGCGCACGCTTCGCGAATCGCAGCCTCGATAGCCGAGGGACTATCGGACACAACCTGCATCGGCACGAATTCGCCGCCCCATGCCTCGGTTTTCATTTTTACAACAAGGGAATTCGTCTCGATGTTTTTGCCCCGTGCGACAAATGCGCTGCCAGGAATTTGAAGCTCGTCGCCCGTAGGGATAAACGCCACGCGCGGTTTCGCAAGAACGGGCACGCTCACGACGTTGCCACCCGCAATGCGAGCTGCCACCTCGGGCGTGATTTGCTCGCCGGCATGGGCCAAAACATCGCCCGCATGCATGCGCGACCCCGCGGGACGGGTGCCCGCGAAACGCTTCGAGGGCGCCGCATCAATTTCAACATGCTGTTCATCTGGAGACACCTTTACGTGCTCAATGACAATCGCCGTATCAAACCCCTCGGGCATAGCGACTCCCGTATTGGCGAAATCCCAGTTCACGCCACGCGTCCAAGCGGACGTATCGGGTATTTTCCCGTCCTCGAAATCGTCGTATCGTACCGCAATGGAGTCAAGCGCGCAGGTAAGGGCGTTCGGAGCGTCGAACTGCGCCTCGACATCGCGCGCGAGCACGCGGCCCGCCGCATCGGCAACCGCAATCCGCTCGACGCGCAAAGACGACTCCCCCGGATTGCCCACAACGTCTGCAAACCCGCTTGCCTCAAGCATTCGGCGTACGGCCTCTTCGCGCGTAAGCTCAATATGGCTGGAATGATCCCTCATGTTCGCCTCTTCCAAATTCGAGAAGCTTGCCACCACGCAGGCGGCAGCAGCTTCGAGGAAAGGTCTTCGCCGCCCAAGGCGACGACCGGCTCCTTATTCCATATCGAATGTCCTCGGTAGAGAATAAAACAAAATCGGCCCCGTAGGGCCGATTGTTTTTGACTATTCCGAAGGCTCAAGCACCTGTTGATACATTTCATACAAACTTGGAAGCTCACGTTTTTGGCTCACCGGCTTGAACGTTTGCTTATCAACGAGCGTAAGCACCGTTTCCCCGACCACGCAGGGCTTTTCGTGCTCAACGTCTTGCCCTTTGCGATAAACCTCACAGGTATACGTGGTTTTAACGGGAGTCACTTTCGTCACTTTCGTGCGAACGAAAGCTGTGTCGCCGTAGCGAAGCGGCGATCCATACTTCAAATGTACGTCAACCACAGGAGACATGAGCCCTTCAGACTCAATGCGCGCATAGGGATACCCGATTTTCTCAAGAAAGTCGGTGCGAGCAACCTCGAAATACAGCAGGTAATTCGCGTGATACACCACGCCCATGGCATCGGTCTCGGCATAGCGCACCGGAATTTCAGTTTCAACAACCATCAAACAACCCTTCAATCGCGTCAGCGTAAACGAATGAGCCAAAAAGTGACAAAAGTTGCGAATCCGGGGGCGTCAAATAGCACTCTGGCATCGATTTCGGCCCTATAGGCCCTTTGGAATACCCAAAATTGGCTCCCACGGCTCTAAAATGCCATAGATACATTGCATTTATGGGTCCCCAGTCGGCCAACGAGGTAGACGATGCCCCCGAATTCGCAACTTTTGTCACTTTTCGCGGGTTTCGTTTACGCAAAGCGGCCGAGAGCACTCCAGCCCCCGGCCGCCTCAAACATTACAACGTGCCCAAGTCGTAAGGCGTAGTCTGATACACATAGTAGTTCAGCCAATTCGTGTAAATAAGCTGGCCCTCAGCACGCCAACTCACAATGGGATCTTGCGAGGGGTCGTCGTTGGGGTAGTAGTTCTTCGGAACCTTGATATCGATACCCTTGGCAACGTCGCGATCGTACTCAAGCTTGAGGGTATCGCGATCGTATTCGGGGTGGCCGAACACAAAGAAGTGCTTGGAATCAGTACTCTTGGCAATCGAGACGCCGCATTCGTCGGAATAAGAGATAACTTCGAGCTTCTGGTTGGCGACGATATCCTCATAGCGCGTTTCGGAGTTGCGCGAGTGCGGCATCATGGAAACATCGTTAAAACCGCGCACCAGAGGAGACGAAGGCTTAATCAGACGATTTTCGAAAACGCCAAAGCACTTCTCGGACAGGTTGTGCTTGGGCACGCCGTAGTGATGGTACAGCGCAGCCTGCGCGCCCCAACACACATGGAGCACGCTGTGAACGTTGGTAAGGCTCCAGTCCATGATCTCAACGAGCTCGGGCCAGTAATCAACGCTCTCGAAGTCGAGGGTCTCAACGGGGGCTCCTGTAATGATCATGCCGTCGTAGCGAAGGTCGCGCACCTGGTCAAACGTGCGATAAAACGTCTCAAGATGATCGGCTGAGACATTTTTTGACTTATGGCTCGCAATACGAAGCAGGTCGACCTCAATTTGCAGCGGGGTGTTCGACAGTTTACGCATAATCTGCGTTTCGGTGACGATTTTGGTGGGCATGAGGTTGAGCAGCAGCACGCGCAGCGGACGAATATCCTGATGCATCGCGCGATGCTCCGTCATGACGAAGATATTCTCCCCCTCCAAAATAGAAGTCGCCGGCAGGGCATCGGGAATTCGAATGGGCATGGCATGCTCCTAACATATATAGGGAAGCGGACGAGCCGCTCGTTAAACCGCCTGTCATTGTAGCGCTATGTTAACCAGGGAAATAAGGCAGAGCGGCATCACGAGCAAGAAAATAGCAACGGCAGCGACCATATAGGCAAGAAATAAGAGAAGGAAGGCGGTCGCTGCCACAGAAGCCCCATACGAACTCGCGATGCCGCAGGTCCGACAACGTCCGCACAGGTTTCCAAGCGATTCATGCGTTCTTTCGTCACCCGATAGAAACACTTAATACCTAAGCGTATTGGGGTTTATACTTTTTCGCACCATACAATGCGCCGTCGAAGGGCGGCACACCTGAAGGAGGCAACGCTATGACCGAACTCGGTACTACATGCGTGCAAGGCGGTTACCATCCCGGCGACGCCGAACCGCGCCAGATCCCCATTTACCAGTCGACCACCTGGAAATATGACACCTCGGAGCACATGGGCAAACTCTTCGACCTAGAAGAGTCGGGCTATTTCTACAGCCGCCTGCAAAACCCCACATGCGACCTCGTTGCCGCAAAAATCGCCGAAATGGAGGGTGGCACGGCAGCCATGCTCACAAGCTCTGGCATGGCGGCAAACTTCTTGGCCATCTTCAATGTCGCCGGCATGGGCGACCACGTGGTGGCGAGCTCGGCCATTTACGGCGGCACGTATAACCTGCTTGCCCACACCATGGGCCGCATGGGCCTGAGCTGCACGTTCGTTGCCCCTGACTGCACCGACGAGGAGCTCGAGGCGGCCTTCCAGCCCAACACCAAGCTCGTGTTCGGCGAAACGATCGCCAACCCCGCGCTCGCCGTACTCGACATCGAGCGATTCGCAAACGCCGCGCATGCACATGGCGTGCCGCTCATGGTCGACAATACCTTCCCCACGCCTGTGAATTGCCGTCCCATCGAATGGGGCGCCGACATCGTGACGCACTCCACCACCAAATACATGGACGGCCACGCAGCCTATCTTGGCGGCGCAATTGTTGACGCCGGCAAATTCGACTGGATGGCGCATGCCGATAAATTCCCCGGCCTTACAACGCCCGACGAAAGCTACCACGGCGTAACATATGCGGAAAAGTTCGGCCTCGAGGGCGCATTCATCACGAAAGCCACCGCTCAACTGATGCGCGACCTGGGCCCCATGCAGAACCCGCAAGCGGCGTTCTTCCTGAACAGCTCGCTGGAAAGCCTGCATGTACGCATGCCCCAGCATTGCAAGAACGGCCTGGCCATGGCGGAATTCTTGAAGAGCCATCCAAAGATCCGCTTCGTAAGCTACCCGGGCCTCGAAGGCGACAAGTATTACGACCTGGCGAAGAAATACATGCCGAATGGCACCTGCGGCGTGGTAAGCTTCGGCTTCACCGGCGGACGCGCGGCGGCCGAACAGTTCATGAAGAGCCTGAAGCTCGCGCAAATCGCCACCCACGTGGCCGACGCCCGCACGTGCTGTCTGCATCCCGCCAATGCCACGCATCGCCAAATGAACGATGCCGAGCTCGAGGCGTGCGGCATCAGCCCCGATATGGTGCGTTTGAGCTGCGGCCTTGAAGCGACCGACGATTTGATTGCCGACGTCGCCCAAGCCCTCGATACCATCTAACGAAGAAAGCGCCGCTGGAATTATGAACTGCCTCCCATTTCTTGGACAAGGAAATAAAAGTCCGAGGAATGGGAGGTTTTCTTATGACCGTATACGGTCAAGGCGTCAGGTCTGCTGCCGCCGACATGTTCGAGAGGGGGCTCGGCCGCGATGCCGTTGCCTGCGCGCTTGGAATCCCGTCTTGCGCCGTGAGAAAATGGCACGAGACGTTTCGCGCCGTCGGACGGGAGGTCCTGCTTGATATGGGAAAGGCGAGGTCATACGACTGGGAGACCAAGGTGGCCGCGGCGAGCGCCGTGGTCGATTCAGGGCGGGCGAAGCCCGAGGTCATGAGGGAATTCGGGATAGCGTCGAAATCGCCGCTGGACTCCTGGTGCCGCAAGTACCGCGAATGCGGGGCCGAGGCGCTCAGGCCCAAGCCCAAGGGCAGGCCGAAGGGGGCCGAAGCCGCCCCGGCGACGCGCGAGCAGCAGCTCGAGCGCGAGGTGAGAAGGCTCGAGGCCCAGGTGGCGTACCTAAAAAAATCGATAGCCCTGAAGGCGGAGCTGGGCTTGCTGCCCGGGCGCGGGCCGAGGCCGTGAGCGAGCTTTCGGGGCGATTCGCGCTTTCCGACCTGCTGGAATGCGCCGGGCTGGCGCGCTCGACCTACTACTACGCGCTGGCGCATCCGAAGAATCCCACCAGGCCCGAGCTGTGGGACGCCGCCAGGGAGATATTCTCCCGCACGCCCAACGGGTGCGGGCACCGCCAGATCGCGATGTGCCTGCGCGCCGAGCGCGGCGCCGTCGTCGCTGACAAGACCGTGCTCAAGATGATGGGCGAGATGGGCCTGCGCTGCGGCATACGGCGAGAGACCGACTACCACAGGTACAACTCGTACAAGGGGGTGGTCGGCGAGACCTTCGAGAACGTGATCGGCCGCGACTTCGCCGCCGACGGCCCGTGGCAGAAGATGGGCACCGACGTCACCGAGTTCAAGTGCTCGTTCGGCAAGGCATACCTCGCGCCGGCCTACGACTTCGGCAGCGGGGAAATCGCCGCCTGGTCGATATCCGAGTCGCCGAACATGGCGCAGCAGGACGAGATGCTCGACATGCTCGTCCCGCTGGTGCCCGCCGGCGCGCATCCGGTGATGCAGTCCGACATGGGCTGGCAATACCAGAGCGCCAGGTACGTGGAAAGGCTGCGCGGCGCGGGCTTCGTGCAGAGCATGTCGCGCAAGGGAAACTGCCTGGACAACGCCTGCACCGAGGGGCTGTTCGGACACATGAAGGATGAATTCTTCCGGGGCCGCGACTGGGACGACT
>NZ_CDRRGL010000015.1:0-24484 GCF_977041755.1 Slackia sp. | reverse complement strand
CTATTGTACGCTACGATGTACCGAGCTCATGGTGAAAAAAGAAACGCCACCGTCGTTAGACGATAGCGTTTTCTCATAGCCAACGGCGTTGCCCGAGCTACCAGACGCGAGCTGCCGTCGAGCGGCATTATAGCATGCAAACCTTTCTACCGTCCATCGCGACGTCGTGCGAGGCGCTCTTCCACGAGCGCCTCGATGTCTTCGTCGGTAAGGCCCGCCTCCACGCAACCGCGAATCATGTCGTCCACCAGCAGCTCGACCGGCGTATCGTAGGCGCGCGCCGCACCAATTTCTTTCTGCTCCAACACAAACGTACCCTTGCCGCGTCGCGTAGAGATGTAGCCTTCACGCTCCAAATCCATATACGCGCGGTTGATGGTGTTATAGCTGCTATCCAAGTCGACGGCCAGCGCGCGCACCGTGGGCAGTTTGTCACCCGGCAGGTATTTTCCCGAGCCAATAAGGTACGCGATGCGGTTTTTCACCTGAATCCACACGGGCAAGCCGCTGGAGTGGTCGACCCGAAACCCCGCCATCGGATTGCTTGCCTGCGTTTCGCTCATCGCTGTCCTTCTTTGTCAATCGCGTCGGCCAGGCTATCGGAAAGGGCACTCGGCACCGTGACCACCGTGCCCTTCGACGATTTCACCGTTTCGTATTGCTGCAGCATGGTGCGCAGGCGCAGCGCCGCCGACGGATCGCCGTACACGGCCGCCGCCTCGGCCAGCATGTCGGCCATATCGGCTTCGGCCGACGCCACTGTCATGCGCGCGTTTTTCTCGCGGTCGGCCTGGGCCTCGAGCGACATCACGTGCTGCAGGTCATCGGGGATTACGATATCGCGCACCTTCACCGAGATAACGCCGATGCCCCAAGCCGCAGCTTCCTTCTCGATGTCCTCCTTAATTTCTTGGTCGAGCTGGTCGCGGCGCAGCGCCACCTCGGCGACCGTCGAGCGGCCCACCGCCTCGCGCATGGCTGTTTGCGCGAGGAACGACACCGCCGCGTAGTAGTCCTCGACCTCAATGCACGCCTTTTCGGCATCCCATACCATCCAAAACAGCACGGCGTCGACCGTCACGGGCACCAAGTCGGCCGTGAGCGTTTTCTCGGCATAAAACGGCGTGGCAATGGTGCGTTGGTCAACACGAATAGTGCCATGCTCCAGAATGGGGATGGTGAAATAGAGCCCCGGGCCAGCCACGCGCGCGAGCTTGCCCACGCGCAGCACGACGACCCGCTCCCACGACAACGCGATATGCACCGACGAAATGGCGAGTAGGGCCAGCACGAGCGCGGCCGACAGCTCGACGACGCCAACCGCGCCCGACAGCGCGCGGCCTGCGAGCACCGCGGCGCCGAACACGAGGATGAACACGGTGACGTTGAACACCGTGGCGCCGTTGCGCGACGACTTGCGCGGCACGAACGAGGTTGCCGCACGAATTTCGGCTTCTTTGTCGCACACGTCATAGGGGGCGTCGATAAACACCCGCGGGTCGGCCTTTTTCTTTTTAGTCGGCAGCATATGCGTTCCCCTTCTCCATACGCGGCGGACGCCGCGCGTTTTCTACATAAGCACGAGCGACATCGCCAGCGACGCCGCCTGCGTAACGTCGAACGCAGAAATATCGACGATGAGCGAGCGCAGCGCCAAACCACCAACGAACACGCACAACGCCACCCATAAAAGCTGCGTGCGGCTGTTACCGTACGTGATGAAGCGCTCCATCACGTACGGTAACACAAGCCCCGCAACAACGAGCGCGAGCCAGAACTTCCAGCGCAGCGAGCCTGCCACCAGCGCGCATGCCGCGTCATGAGAGCCAGGCGACAGCATGAGCCACACAACGTACGCCGCAAGGCACACAGCCTCGAGCACGACGATCGCCGAGTCGGCGCAGGCGAGCGCGTAAATCGGCGAGACGAGCGGCACGCGGCTTTCCACGAACGCAAGCGAGCTCAAGCACAGCGCGATGCCGCACGACGCCCCCGAAAGCGAGAACAAGGCGACAAGCAACGGCGTTTGCCATGCGAGCACGGCTGCGGCCCCATTCAATAAAACGCCCGTATACGCGATGACGACCACGCCGGCAATCGCGCCCACGACGCCGCCCGCAAGCGCGATTCGCTCACGCAGCCGGCCGCAATCGAGCAGGCTCGCGGCCGCAAAAACCACCGCGAGCACAAGCGCCGCCGCAAGCGACCACGCCCCCACCGTTATCGTCGATGGCGCGGGCGACACGAACAGCGCGAGCGCGCGGTCGGCGCGACCAAGGTCGGCCACCAGGCACGCAATCGCAAGCCCGAGCACCACAACGCACGCCGCCCATGCGCGCGCGAAGAACTCGCGCGGCAGATACAGCCGCCGCGAGGCGATACGCGGAGCATTTGCCAGCTCCAAGCACGAAATCGAGAGCAGCGCACCGCCGCCCATTCCACCGAGGAACAGGTAGTACACAATAAGCGGACCGAATATGTCCATGCGCACCTCTTTCCCTCACTTTATCGCAATGTCGCAATACGCTGCGTCAAGTATAGCAAGACGCGTCGCTTCCGCGCGCAAAAATGGCCAGCCCATAAGAGCTGGCCATTGCGGCATATATGAGATGCGATTGGCTCGCGAGGCTTACGCGTTCGCGGCAGCCTTGGAGTTGGCAGCGGCCGGGGCGGCCTCCTTCTTCTCGGCGCTACGAGCAAGGATGTTCGCGTACACAGCGCCCGAGATGTTGTGCCACACGCTGAACACGGTACCGGGCACGGCGGCGAGCGGCATGGTGGCGAAGTGCGTCAGAGCCAGCGAAGTTGCCAGACCAGAGTTCTGCATGCCAACCTCGATGGAAAGCGTGCGCATCTGCGCCTTGCTCAGGCCAAGCACGCGGCCTACGCCATAGCCGAAGGCATAGCCGAGCACATTGTGCAGCATGACGACGGCGATAACGAGCAGGCCGCTCGTCATGAGCTTAGCGGCATTCGCAGAAACAACGGCCATAATGATCAGCGAGATGGCGATAACCGAAATAAGCGGAAGAACCTTGCCGAACACCACGGAGACCTTTGGGGCAACGGCGTTGATGATGAAGCCAAGCACGATAGGAACGAGTACGACCTGAACGATCGACATAAGCATGCTCACATAGCTCACGTCAATGGACTGGCCGGCGAGCAGCAGCACGAGAGCCGGGGTCACAACAGGCGCCATAATGGTGGTGCATGCCGTCATGCCAACGGAAAGCGCCACATCGCCCTTGGACAGGTACGTCATCACGTTGGAAGACGTACCGCCCGGGCAGCAGCCAACGAGAATGACGCCAACGGCGAGCTCGGTGGGCAGCTGGAAAATGGTCACGAGCAGAAACGCGAGCAGCGGCATGATGATGAACTGGGAGCAGATGCCGACGATAACGGCCTTGGGCTTGGTGAAAACGACTTTGAAGTCGGAAAGCTTGAGCGTCATGCCCATGCCGAACATCACGATGCCGAGGAGCGTATTAACCCAGCTCGTGGGTAGTACGGAATGAACGGGGCCTGGAATGATCAGGGCAATAATCGCTACCGCCAAAGCGATGATTGCCATGTACTTCCCTGCGAAATCACTTACTTTCTCAAGCGTTTTCATTTTCGACTTCCTTTCCGAAACGCTTCGCCGCGCAGCGCATTCCCAGCAGGGGTGAAACGCTCGGGTCGTGGCGGAAAGGTCGATCGTAGTGCGAATTACCAGTGCTCGGCAATGCACGCTTGCGGCGTACATGCCCTATGCATGTGATGGGTTAGTATAACTATCGCACACTAAAGCGCAAGAGCATTTTCCAGCATTTTAGAAAAAAGCTTTGATAATCAAAGAAACCCAGGTGAAACGTCCAAGAAATATGGCGTAAATGAGACAGTCATATGAAGGGGCCTGCATAATGCGGAAACGGACGAGCAAACCGCAAGCAAAAAGACCGCGCGGGACCACGCCGAGCATGAAAGTCCACGCACTGGCCACGCCAAACATGGAAAGCTCAGCGCACGAAGTGATGTCAGGCCCATCTAAAGCGCGATGCCCGCCCAAAAAAAAAGCCGGCTCACAGCGACGCCAAAACGAGGGGCTATGCGATAAAGCATCGAACCATCGAACGGCAGAGGCCGCCCTGCCACAACGCCCACAAGCTGGCTCTGCCGCCCCCCAAGCCAAACGGCAGTCCGGTTCGCAACCATCACCCTAAACCAAAAAGCCGGCTTGCGGCGCTTTGCCACAAGCCGGCTTTTTTGCATATCAAGCAAATTGGAACGCACTAGGCGTTCAGCGCAGCCTCCACGGCCTCGAGCACGCCGTCGATGGCGACCGACTGCTTCTCGCCGGTGGCGCGTGGCTTCACTTCCACAGAGCCCTCTTTCAGGCCGCGCTTGCCCACGACAACCTGCACAGGCCAGCCGATAAGGTCGGCGTCGGCGAACTTGACGCCCGCGCGCTCGTCGCGGTCGTCAAGCACCACTTCCCAACCGGCGCAAGCGAGCTCGTCGGCGATTTTTGCGGCCGCCTCGGTCACCTCGTCGGGCTTGCCGGAAAGCGGAATCACGCACACATGCGCCGGAGCGATGCCCACGGGCCACACAATGCCGTTCTCGTCGTGGCTCTGCTCAACGGCGGCCGCCATGCAGCGCGACACGCCCACGCCATAGCAGCCCATGACGAACGGCTTCTCGACGCCGTCTTCGTCCATGAACGTAACGCCCATGGCCTCGGAATACTTCGTGCCGAGCTTGAAAATCTGACCGGCTTCGATGCCGCGTGCGATGGAAAGGGGCTTGCCGCACTTCGGGCAGGCGTCGCCTTCCTTCACCATGCACAGGTGCTCCCAAGCATCCACCGTAAAGTCTTCGCCCTGCTTGGCGCCCGCAAAGTGGAAGCCGTCGACATTTGCGCCCACGAGCCAGCGCTCGATGCTGCGCAAGCTTTCGTCGGCGGCGATTTTTACGCCCTCGGGCAGGCCGACCGGGCCCATGGAGCCCTTCACGAGGCCCGCGTCCTTCATTTCAGCGTCGGAAAGCGACGTGAACTCGCCGAGCAGGTGCTCGACGGCCACCTCGTTCACCTCATAGTCGCCGGGGACGAACAGCACCCACAGCGTGCCGTCGGCGGCTTTGCAGGAAAGCGCCTTCACGCAGGCGTTTTCGGTGGTACCCAAAAACGCAGCGAGCTCTTCGATGGTGTGCACGCCCGGAGTCTCGAGCTTCGTAAGCGCGTCGGCCGCGTACGCCACGGGATGCGGCGTCGCCTGGGCGGCTTCGGTGTCGGCCGCATAACCGCAGGTGCAGCTTGCGATTTCAGCCTCGCCCGCGTCGGCGAGCACCATGTATTCCTCGGAAGCGTTGCCGCCGATTTGACCCGAGTCGGCCACGACCACGCGGTAATCGAAGCCCATGCGGTCGAACATGTTGATGTAGGCGTCGCGCATGCGGGCGTAGCTTGCGTCCAAGCCCGCCTCGTCGGCATCGAAGCTGTAGGCGTCCTTCATGATGAACTCGCGGCCACGCATGAGCGCGAAGCGCGGGCGACGCTCGTCGCGGAACTTCACCTGGATTTGGTAGAGGTTCTTCGGCAGGTCTTTATAGCTGCGGAGCTCATTGTTCACGAGGTCAGTCACGATTTCCTCGTGCGTGGGGCCAAGGCAGAATTCGTTGTCGTGTCGGTCGGTCACGCGCAGAAGCTCGGGGCCGTAGACGTCCCAGCGGCCCGAACGATGCCACAGCTCGGCGGGCTGCACGAACGGCATAAGAATTTCCTGGCCACCGTGGGAGTCCATTTCCTCGCGCACGATCGTCTCGATTTTGCTGATGACGCGCATGCCGAGCGGCAGGAAGGTGTACAGGCCGGCGGCTTCCTTGCGAATCATGCCCGCACGAACGAGCAGCTTCGCCGATTCGATATCGGCGTCGGAGGGGTCTTCCTTCAACGTGGGAGCGTAGATGTCGCTCATGCGCAAAACGGGTTGTTTGCGAATGTTTGCCATGGATGGTTCCTTTTCTATGTTGGTTCCAATGCGGAAATTGAACGCGTGGTTACGGTTTCGATGGAGCGTGCCCCGCGCGGTTGCGGCGCGGAAAGCGATGCGGTCGAGCCGGTGCCGCAACGCCGCGGGCGATGTTGCGAAAGGCGACGCATCGAGCACCGGCGCAAGCGATTAGACCAGCTTTTCGAGCTCTTCCATCAGCGCGTCTACGATATCGGCCTCGTGCACTTTACGCAAGACCTCGCCGCGTTTGAACACGACGCCCGAGCCCGCGCCGCACGCCACGCCAAGGTCGGCATCGGCGGCTTCGCCCGGACCGTTCACGACGCAGCCCATAACGGCGACTTTCACCGGCTCGACGCGGTTCGCGAGACGCTCGTCGACCTTCTTCGCGAGGTCGATGAGGTTCACCTGGCAGCGGCCGCACGTAGGGCAGCTGATGATTTCGGGGCCGCGGCGGCGCAAATCGAGCGCGGCGAGCAACATCCAGCACGCGCGCACTTCTTCGGTAGGCTCGTCGGTGAGCGAAATGCGCATGGTGTCGCCGATGCCTTCGTTCAGAAGAATACCCAGGCCGCAAGCCGATTTAATGACGCCCTGCATGAGCGTGCCAGCCTCGGTGATGCCGATATGCAGCGGAACCTGCGGAATTTCCTGCGCGAGCGCGCGGTAGGTGGCGATGGTCGCCTGCACGTCGTGCGCCTTGGCCGAAACCACGACGTCGCCGAAGTCGCGCTGCTCGAAGTGGCGCACGTATTCGACGGCCGATGCGGCAAGCTTCTCGGGGAGCGTGAGGTCGGCGCGAGCCTTCAGCGCGTCGTCGAGCGAGCCAGCGTTCACGCCGACGCGAATGGGAATGTGCGCGGCGCGGGCGGCTTCGATGACTTCGTCGGTCTTTTCCCAGCCGCCAATATTACCCGGGTTAATGCGCAGCTTCGCCGCGCCACGACGGGCCGCCTCGATAGCGATGCCCGCGTCGAAATGCACATCGGCGACCACCGGCAAGGGACTTTTCGCGCACACCTCGGCGAATTGGTCCAGGTAGGCGCGACGAGGAATGGCCATGCGCACCACTTCGCAGCCAGCCGCCTCAAGCGCGCGGATTTGACGTAAGTTCGCCTCCACGTCATCGGCGGGAGCGTTGAGCATCGACTGCACAACGCAGGGCGCGCCGCCACCCATGGGCACCCCGCCCACGCTCACGCGACGCGTGCGCTGATTCGGGCGCAGCGGGCTGGCGACGCTCGACGATGCGGCGGCAGCAGACATATTCGTTTCGCAAGCTTGCATATTCCCCCTTTTGGTCGGGCATAACTGTTTAATTCTACGCCCAAAAGAGCCCAGCGGGAACCAACAAAGCCCAACAGCGCAGTTTCGCCATGCGAGAGAGGATACCGTTCCGTTCGCCACGACGAATCCACCAAGAGCGGCAAACTTGCCCAATGCCACCCTATCCCCTTCGGGTAGCGTCCACCATCTTCTCGAGCGCGGAATCGGAGAAGCCGTCGCTGTATGCACTCGGAATGACGACCGTGCCGCCCGAGCTCTTTACGCTTTCGTAGAGAAGATGCATGGTGCGCAAACGCAACGCAATATCATTTTCCTTGTATTGATCCGCCGCTTCAACAAGCATGGAGGAGATATCCTTTTCGACCTCGGCGAGCACCATTCGAGCATTTTTTTCACGCTCCGCTTGGGCTTCGGCGCTCATTGCCTCCTGCAAGCTTTCGGGAATCACAATGTCACGAATCTCAACCGATAGAATCGTAATACCCCACTGGCTCGTTTTTTCCTCGATGACTTCCTGCAACTCCTCATCAAGCTGATTGCGTCGCACAGCAACCTCGGAAGCGCTCGCTCGACCAATGGCGTCGCGCAACGCCGTCTGGGCAACGAGCGATACGGAATTGTAATAATTCTCCACCTCGAGCGCGGCCTTCTCAGCATCCCAAACCATCCAGAACAAAACCGCGTCGACGTTAATCGGAACCAAGTCGCTCGTTAACGTGGCCTCAGCGCCAAAGCCCGTGAGCATAACGCGCTGGTCGGCAACGAGCGCAACTTGCTCAAAAATCGGAATGGTAAAGTAAACGCCCGGTCCCTTCGTGCGACTGTATTTTCCCAATCGCAGCACAACAACCTTTTCCCACTGAAGGGCAATGTGAATTGACATGCTTGCAAGCACCGCAGCAAGAAGAGAGCCACCGAGCGTCCATACGCTTGCATCCCCAAAGACTAAGCGACACGTACCAAACACAATGAGAAATGTCGCCGAAAAAACGAATGCAGAAAACAGCACTGAACCGTTTTGCGATGTCTTGCGATCGGTCCGTGAATTATATTTTTCGATAGAAGTCGCTTTTTGAACGCGACGTTCACGCCTTGGGGCCTTTTCCTCTTTCATTCAGATTCCTTTTCTCGGAAAGAATCGCCTGAGATTCCAGCTGAATCGCATGTGCCACATCGAGCATACGCAGACGCACCTCGTCGAGCGACATACCCATCGCCATGCATCGACGAATGGCATCGTCCAAAACCGTATCAACCGCAGACAGCATGTCTTCGCACGATTCGCGTGCTATTTCTTTGACGAAAACGCCGCGACCACGCACGCTCACTACATACCCCGAGTGCTCGAGGTCGACATAAGCCTTGCTAACCGTATTGTAATTAATCGACAAATCCGCCGCGAGGCTACGCACGCTCGGCAGCTGCTCGCCTGGCTCGTAGTGGCCGGTTTTAATGAGGTAGACGAATCGATTGCGCAGCTGGACCCACACCGGCAAACCCGACGTTTCATCAAGCTTGAAATCTTGCATGCGCACCCCATCAGTCCTATTGGCCAACACCATGATTGTAGCGAAAAAGTTCCGCTAATGTAGGCCAGCGCTCACAAGGCATAAGCGCAAAGCAAGGCCGCCAAAAACGCACAGAACGTCAGAGGCGGGAAATGCAGCAGATTGACGAAGCGACGCGGGGGCAACTTCTCGGATGAGGGGAATAGCCAAACCGCACATCACCACCCCGCCAAGAAACCATACCTCCAAATCGCCCGAAAACAGCAGCATGCACGAATCGGCTGCCCTCCCGCCACGGCTCATCGCGCCCGCCAGAAAAGACGCAAGAAGACACGCCTCGATCGCCAGGGCGATAATATGCCCCCAACGCAATGCCGCATTTGCATCTTCGAGCATCCAGGCGTCACGCAAGAGCGAACCTGCAAACGCGCAGCCCGAAAAACCCATCGACAACGCCGAAGCAACGAAAAGGGCGACTATAAGGGGACTCGTCCAGAATGCGACAGCCTGCGTCGACATGAGATATACGCCGGTATAGGCCATAACGGCAATGGAAAGCAGGCTGCACACGACCTCGCCGATCCTATGCGTGGCGATTGGAATCCGCATGCGGCCGGCAATATAGTTCGCAAAAACGAGGAATCCCGAGCATACGATAAGCGCAGTAAGGAACATCGTTCCGTATGCGAGCACCGATACCGATGACGGACGCATAAACAGCATTACGAAACGTTCCGGCCTGCCCAAATCGAGAAGCAAGCAGAGCGCGCCGCACAAGACGATGACGAACCCCCACAGGAAACACCGATTCCGCCATTCGTCAAACGCCGCTTCCTCGATTTCGTTACGATCAAGGGCGCAATGAAACACGAGGCTCGAGAACGCGGAGATAAGCAGCAAGCCCGAGCCAAAGCCGCCCAGGAATAAATACACTATGACAAAAGCGCTGAACATACCCTCCCCCTTGCAACGCATTGCCCTGCACGCATCGTCGCAAAAGGAGCAGCCAATCGCAAGTACGAATCAATCCACGCGATAGGCAAATGTGCCATCCAATTCGTTGAACGCAATGCCGAAACGTGCAGCAAGCGACCGTTCAAGCCCAAACACCAAATCTCCCACGCCTCGATAGTACTCGGTTTTGGCGTGCTCGCTCACCAAAAAGCGCCACGCGGAAACCCAGGGAAGCATATGCTGCACTAGGAATTGCTCAAGCGCCGTCGCAGCAGCACCCGTAGACGCTGCATCATTTTCCTGAATTCCACGCACCTGTTCTCGCATGAGATGCGCGCAAAATGCCAGCATGATGCCAAGTGCATCATCGGGCTCCTTGCCAGAGCGTTCGAATTCCAAGCCCCATCGTGCATACTCGCGATGCGCAGCAATAGTCGAGCGGCCAAACATCGTGGAATTGGGTTCGGTGTAGACCGATTCCACGATTGGCGCTTCCGGCGCACCCGCCCCCGCGAAAAGCCGCAGCCAATCGCGAGCCGCCTCGTTTGCCGCAATGCAGGGGTCTTGGACATTTGAACACCACGACGAAAGCAGCTCGAGGCCGCCTCGAACCGCAGCGTCATCCCCGCCAAAAGGAGATTCCGAAAACGCATCGGCTTGCACGCATTGGGCAATCCACGCTTCATCGGGCTCGCACTGCACAAGACGCGCGGCCAAATCGAAAGCAACGCTCGCCGCTGCGAGCTCCTCACTGTTCATCCCCATTCGGAATCCCTCCAAACAACAAAGGGAGGAGCATGCGCCCCTCCCCTGAATTGACGCCACTAGAGCTCTTCGTCCAAGTTTACAACGGAGCCCGTGCCTTCTCCCGATTTCTGGGCATTGGGATGCGGATTGACAATAAAGTTCGCGCCCGTGCTGTTTTTCGGCAGGGGCTCGATTTCGACGTTGCCCTCGCCGTATTTGGCAATGAGCTCGTCTTTTTCACCCCAATCGAGAGCGCGCATCGGGCAAGCCGTGACGCAAATTGGCTTGCCGCCCGCAGCGATTTCCGCCGCGCACATGTCGCACTTGTTCACCAAGCCCGTTTCTTCAACGAACGTAGGGACGCCATACGGGCATGCCGTGATGCACGTTTTGCAGCCAATGCACGTCTCTTGGTCAATCGCGACAATGCCCGTTTCCTCGTCTTTGGAAATTGCGCCTGTCGGACAATTTCCCAAACAAGCAGGAGCATCGCAATGGTTGCACGCCATCGAAACCTTATATCCAAACACTCCGTTCGGAACGTAGCTTCCCGCTTCGTTTTTCTCCCATGTGCCGCCTTGGTACTCAAACACTCGACGATACAGATTGTTCACGCCAAGCTTGTAGGTTTCTTTGCAGGCAACCTGGCAGGTTTTGCAACCCGTGCATTTGGAAGAATCGAAATAGAACGCATACTGAACCGTTTTTGCCATGACAATCGCCCCTTTCTATTCTTCCTCGATACCGACAGGCATCACGATCGGGCATTCCTTATCGGGAACGAGCTTGATATCGCCCGTGTATTTCTCAACTTGCACAATTGTGCCCGTCCAAGACTGGGATGCTTGGCCAGAGGCCTTCGGCGCCTGCAAAACATTCGGGTCGCCGCCTAGGTCGATGCCCGTAGCTTCATCGATGCGAATCCACGCACCATCCTGCATAGCAACAGACCCCGGAATGATAGTCGGCAGAACCTTTGCCGGGCGAAGGACCTTGCCGTAGGGACTGCTCATAAGAACGATATCGCCGTTCTTGATGCCACGCTCTTCCGCGTCGATGGTCGATATGAAGCACTCCTGAGGGAATGCTTCGCGCAGGCTAACGACATTGTCGTTTACCGTGTGGGCGCGGCGCAGCGAATGAGGAGTCCAGAGCAGCAGCGGATATTCGTCGGTCTGAGCACCTTGCCCCTGTTCGGGATCACCCTGCTGCCATTTCGCGATAGGCGAAATGGTGGAATAGCCCAAAGCGTTGGTCAATGCGGCGCACGTCGCGCTATAAATCTCGAATTTGCCAGAAGTCGTTGCCAGAGGATTCTTTTCCGGGTCAGCATAGAATGCTTTCCAGGGAACGCTGGTAAGGCTGTCGTCTTTCTTGCGGGGAATCTTGAACATACCCTTTTCTTTGAATTCGGCAACCGTCATAAGGCCCTCTTGCGGTGCACCCTCAACACCAAGCTCGTCGATATCGTCCTGTGTGATGGTGAGCAGCGGCGCATATGCCATGGTGTCCGCATCGGTCATGTACATAGCACCGGCGAGAGACGAATACGTACGCTCGGCGTCGGTCATGGTGTTGACGGTCTTCGGATCGACATCGAGGCGCTTCGCGAGCTCCTCAGCGATGTAACCCTCGGGCTTCGACTCGTACAAGGGTTCCATAATCTGATCGGCCCAGTACACGGTGTCGGAATTGTTCATCCATGCGAGGTTGCCCTTTTCCCACCACGTCACAACAGGCAAAACTATGTCGCAATACTGGCGAGACGGGTCAAAGAACGGGTTTGCACCCCACACGAAATCGACCTTACGGAACGCCTTAATTCCAGCGTTCACGTTCGGAAGAGAATTGAGCGAGTTCTCGTAGCCGCCAGCATAGATGACATGAATGTCGAGCTTATGCTTGCCGCCAGGCCACGTATCGCGACCATATTCGCCGTCGAGGATAGACTGCCAACACTCGGAATAGTCGACCTTTTCCCATGCGGTGGGGTCTTCCATCTCGCTCCACAATGGAACCGAGCTCAACGATTTCGGAGTAAGAGGGTTTGCGGGGTTCTTCTTGAAGGCATCAGAAGAGTCGCCCGCCATGCAATAAGGCGCAAGAGACATGCCTTCGTGCAAACCAACCCATGACGCATAGTTGCCTGGCGTGCCCATGCCGCCGTGCATAAACGCCAGCGTGTAGAAGGCCTGGGCAAACATTTCGCCTGCAGGAATTTTCGTAGTGGATTGTCCTGCGAAGAAATTCGTCTTCTTGGATGCGTGAATCTCCTCAGCCAGGCTGCGAATCTTGTCGGCGGGTACGCCACAAATTGCTTCCGCCCACTCGGGAGTCTTCGGGGTGCCGTCATAGGTGCCCAGAACGTAATCTTTGAAATTGTCTTCAGCGGGAGCGCCCTCAGGCATATGGTCGGCATCGAAGCCAACGCAATACTTGTCGAGGAAGTCCTGGTCATATAGTCCGTTTTCGATTTGGTGATACATCATGCCGATACAGAAGGCGGTATCGGTTCCGGGACGAATGGGAATCCATTCGTCGGCCAAAGCCTGCGCCGTCTGATTGAGCCAAGGCTCAATAATGACGACTTTCCCACCCGCCTGGCGTGCGGCATCGAGCTGATGAGGCGTCTGACCGCCCTTATTGGCAGCCCAATTGCAGCCGAACATGATATGCAGATCACTATCCTGCAGGGATAACGAATCAGGGGCGGCAAGCATTCCGCCGGTCATCGTCATTTCAGGAATTGGCCACGAACCCAAAGAGACGGTTCCAAGCTCATGGTGCACAGCGCCGCCCTTGGCGTTAAGCAGGCAAATCACCGGATCGAAATATGTGTCTCCGATGTCGCTATATGCCGCAGCAAGAATGGACTTCGGCCCATAATTGTCATAGGCTTTCTTCATTTCGGCAGCGATATAATCGAGCGCTTCATCCCAGCTGATGCGCTCCCACTCATCCTTGCCGCGCAGCTCCCCGTTCGGATTATCGGGGCTCCAGTTTTTGCGCTTCATGGGATATTTAACACGAGCCGGAGAGAGCATGTTGCCGATTTGCGCACGTCCGCGTGGACATGCTCGACGCTGAGGAACCTCAATCGAGTCCTCGTCTTGCTCATCGGTGCGAATCTTCAACGGCACGCCATCTTCAACGTACACCCTCAAAAGACAACGCGACGAACCGCAGCTGCAGTTGTTCATGCATGCGCCCGTAAGCCACATTCCCTTTTCGCCCGACGCTTCCTGCCCTGCTCCCTGCCCACCACCAGATGAACAGCTCGTCAAGCCAACAAGCGATGCCGCCCCTGCCGACAGAGCGCTCCACTTAACGAAATTACGGCGAGTCAACGATGTATCCACGTTTCCCCCTTCAATCGTCTCCCCCCCAGACGATTCAGCCTCCCGGCCCATCGCCCGAGACTCAGTTTAAGTATCCTAACTGTCTTATTTTTTTAGGACACTTAATTAAGTTTCAGGCTATCCATATACTCTTCATATGTCAATGTCAATGATTATCCTACTTATAGTATAATATAATTCAAGACAGACTATTTCCTTAACCGTGTCATATGATAGAGTGACAGTTATCATAGAAGCTACAGTAAGGGGGATGCCGTGAGATTCATCCTAGCGTTCGCTGTTTCGCTTTTTGTTGCTCTCATCTGTACAGACCAATTGAAAAAAACACCAACCGTTTTTTATTCGCTTTCAATCGCGGCCGTTGCGGTCTATGCTTACGGTATCTCACAGGGTCCAGCTGTCGGCTTCTGGGGCTTTTTCATCCCATTCATGCAACGCTGCACGCTCGCAATGGCATTCTTTGCCATCGTAATGTTCGTCGGCGTTTTCGACGAGAATTCCCTTGTTCGCAAAAAGTTGCTGCCTGTTCGTCGCCAGCTTTCAATTTGCGGCTGCCTTCTTTGTCTGGCCCATGTTTTCTATTACGCGAAAACCTATCTTGTTCAGCTCGGAAGCTCTCCGCAATTGCACTTTTCCGGCACTTCGGGAAACTTAATTCTTTCTCTCACTATTTCCGTAATCCTCGTTCTTCTGCTTGCCATCCTCGGCATCACGTCCTGCACCTTCGTGAAAGCGAAAATGAGGGCTTCCTCGTGGAAGAATATCCAGCGGCTGTCGTACGCATTCTTCACGCTCATCATTGTGCACTTGGGAATAATCCTCGTGCCGCCTGCACTTTCGGGCAATACACCGGCCATCGAAAGCGTCGTTGTGTGGGGACTCGTGTTCGCCTTATATGCGGTGCTAAAAATCAAAAGAGAGATCAAACTGCACCGAGCGACAGATATGGCATAGCCTACGAGGGAAGCTTGTCCATTCCGCAACACCGCGCCCTATCGGCAAAACATCTTCATCGTGCCAGCCGAATGCCGCACCTAACGAGCATGAAATTCCAGCGCATTAAAGCATATCGGGTGACAAGCGCAGCATAATTCATAGGCAAGTTGATCAATTCCATTTGCGGCCATCCATCTTGTCATCCATTTTTCGCAAATGCCCGCCGCACGCGCGTGCTGTGTGGGTATAGTGGATTGCGTGCGAATCACAGCGCGAAAAGAGCTCGCGCCCACAAACAGGAAGGAACATGCCCATGCAAACCGAAGAATTCTTCCTGTTCGATACGGTGAACACCATCACGGCGCCCGCGCTCGACCCCGACACTATGACGGCCGTGAAGGACGCATGCTTTCGCTACGAAAAGCTGTTCTCACGCTTCGATGAGCAATCGCAACTCTTCCGCATCAACAACGCCCATGGCGCACCGGTCGATGTCGACTCCGAATTGGCCCAGTTCATCAAAACGTCGCTCGCCTACTGCGAAGCATCAAACGGCCTGTTCGATATCACGATGGGGTCGGTCACGCGCCTGTGGAATTTCAAGAATGGCACCATTCCCGCCAAGGACGACGTGCACTCCGCCCTTGAGCACGTAAACTGGAGAGGCGTGCACGTCACCGACTCAACTGTGCAACTCGATGACCCCGATGCATGCCTCGAGCTCGGCGGCATCGCGAAGGGATACATCGCCGATGGCGTGCTCGACGTGCTTGCGCGCCACGGCGTCGAACACGCCATCGTGAACCTGGGCGGCAACGTGGCCGTCATGGGCGGACGCCCCGACGGCACGCCATGGCAGGTGGGCCTGCGCCAGCCGATCGCCTCGCACGGCATTCCCGTGACGGCAACGTTCGCGGCGGTGGGCGTGGCATCGGGTTCAGTAGTCACGAGCGGCGTGTACGAACGCGCGTTCACAAGCGGCGGCAAGGCGTACCACCACATTATCGACCCCCGCACGGGGTTCCCCGCTGAAAGCGACGTGGTAAGCGCCACAGTCGTCTCGCACACGTCGCTCGAAGGCGACGGCTATTCAACTTCGCTCATTTTGTTGGGCGTCGAGGGCGCGTTGCAATTCGCCGCACAGCACCCCGAAATCGACATCGTGCTCGTCGATACACAGGGCCGCGTATTCGCCACGCCAGGCATAGGCAATCGCGTTCCGTTCCGCCTGTTCAACAGCGAGAAATAACGGTTTCGCACAATAAGAAACAACGGACCCGCACAAACGCGAGTCCGTTATTTCGCTTCTTTATTCGGGCCGGAAATGCGCACTTCGAATTCGGCCGTCCTGCCGATTCCCAAAGATAATTCGGTCGCCCTACCAATTCCCAAAGATAAACCGCTGAATGTCTTGGTTGAGCATGAGTATGAAGAATCCTATGAACAGCGCCATGCCCGTCATGGTCATGATATTCATGGCTTTATACCCCACCTGGCGCTTCGTGAGCTTCTGGAAAATCTCGATCACGAAACGGCCGCCATCGAGCGGCGGAATGGGCAGCAAATTCATGATGCCGAGCGACACCGAAATCATCGACATGAAGAACAGGAACTCCAACGGGCCCGCATCGGCATATTGCTTCGAAAGTACCGCCATGCCCATGACGCTCGTCGAATTCGACACGGTATCAGCCGCGGTTTGCGGGTTGAACAGCCCCGCCACAGCAACTGCCACCATGCCGATGTAGTTGAACCCGGCGCTTATGGCGGTTCCCACGTCGACATTCACATGACGCACCACTTCGCCCGCCTCGTTCACCATATCGATGCCAAACACCGAATAGATGAGCACAAACGCCGCAATCGCGAACAGCAGATTCATGAAAATGCCCGCAAGCAGAATGATGCAGCGCTTCCAGAACGGCTGCGCGCGGTAGGTTTGCGCGCGTTCGGCCAGGTAGAGCTCATGCGCGTCATCGAACAGGCGGGGCGAGCCCTCGACCAGGTCGATTCCTTTGCGCTTATCCTTGAGGGCGCGCGTGCGGAACACGTTGTGCTCGTCGGTTTTCTTCGGACCAACGAGGCAGCCCCATTCCTCAAGCACGTAGAGCGCCTCAATCACCTCGTCGAGCGTGATGCCCATTTTCTCAGCGACATCGTCGGCGTACACCGTGCCGTTAGCGTAGGCGAATGCGAGCGCGTCTTCGAGATGCGGGTCTTCGGGGCCCGGCTCCATGCCGCACACCTTCGCATAGCCGCCAAGGGGAACCGCCGTGACGCCGAACTTCGTGCCACGCCAGGTGAAACCGATGTTCGGACCCGGCAAGCCCAGCATGAATTCGGTCACGCGCACGCCGAAAGCGCGCGCCGCGAGGAAGTGGCCGCCTTCGTGAATGAAGACGAGCACCGAAAGCACTATGACGATGTAGAGAACCATCAAGACGACGTCCATGTATGGCCTTTCATTCGGCCGAATATTCCGTATGCGATTATGCCAAGTTCAGACGCGTGCGAGCAATGTGTTGCCACGCTGTCGCGAAACGAACAGAAGAACGCCAGGCACGGCGGCACGGCGGCACGGCGGCACGGCGGCACGGCGGCACGGCGGCACGGCGGCACGGCGGCACGGCGGCACGGCGGCACGGCGGCACGGCGGCATGGCGGCATGGCGGCACGGATTCTAAAGTAAACCTCATATTTGGTCGCTTTTCTCAAGAAAATGGCAGAGATTTTCGGTTGTGAACGATGGTTTTGCGAACGTGAGCGAAAGCGGAAAATTTGACCTGGAGTTATGTCGCCCGAATCGGTCGATTCGGTAAAAATGAAGCCCAATAACCGTTCACAACCGCAAATCTCTGCCAAATTTCCGCGTTTGGGGACACGATTTTCCGAAAGACAGAGCCCAACACGGAAAGACATGCAAGCCGCAAAAAGGTCAGAGCCCACCCCGGAAAAACATGCGCGTCGCAGAAGGGCCAGGAGGCCACACGACAAGATTGCGCATCACGGAAACGCCCGCGCCTTAATCCCAGAAGGCGCGCGAGCTTCCGAAAAGCCTGATTGAGCTCAAAAGATAGATTCGCTCCGAAAAGGGCGCTGTACATTCGAGGAAACACGCGATTAAAAACGATGCACCACTCATCACGCAAACGAGGAAATGGTGGCGGCTGACACCGATGCCCCTATAAGACACATTTTGTGTTCCACAAGCTCGACCTTAGGATAATCGGCCCGGATGACCGTTCCATAAAAAATTGGACGCCAGCCTGCGCCAGCGTCCAAAATCAAATATTGCGCCCTCCGAGCCTCCGATATCCGCATCTCGAATAACACCTGCCTTCGATAAAGAAGGCCCAGCGGCGTTGCCCCGAAGAAATTCGAGGCGCCATGGCAAGCTACCCGAGCCTTAATCGCTTTACGGCAGGCAGCCACCACCCAAATTTCGATGGAGAAATCGGATCAAGCGCTGTTGCAACTCGGGGCCCTTTCGCCCCTCGCAGCCAGCCAGCCCTATTTCGCCCTTGCGGCAAGCCATGCAGCAGAAGCCTCGCGCGCCCAAGCGTCGATCTCGGCGAGCTGGTCAAGGCTTTCAACCTTCTGCAGGCCACCGCCCCGCCCCGCCTCGTGCGCCTCCATCATGGCACCGACGCAACCGTCGATATCCAGATAGCCGCACGCGTCGCGCAAAAACGCCGCCACAGCAACCTCATTCGCGGCGTTCATGACGCATGGCAGCGTGCCACCCGTATCGCCTGCATATTTGGCCAGCTTAAAGCAACGGAACGTGTCCTCGTCGACCGGATAGAACTCGAGCTTGCCGAGCTGCGTGAAATCGAGCGGCTCCACCGGAGCGTCCCATCGGTCGGGGTAACTCAGCGCGAACTGAATGGGAATGCGCATGTCGGTGGTGCCCAAATGGGCCTTCACGCTGCCGTCGGAATACTCCACCATGGAATGAATGGCGCTCTGCGGCTGCACGACAACCTTAATGCGGTCGTACGGCATGTCGAACAGATGATGCGCCTCGATCACCTCGAGGCCTTTGTTCATGAGCGTCGAAGAGTCAATCGTGATTTTCGCGCCCATGTTCCACGTGGGATGTTTGAGCGCCTGAGCGGCCGTCATGCCGCGCAGCTCGTCACGCGTGCGACCGCGGAACGGACCGCCGCTCGCGGTGACCCACAAGCACGACACCTCTTCAGCACGCTCGCCGAGCAAACATTGATAGATTGCACCATGCTCGGAATCGATGGGCATAAGAGCACCCGCCGGACCCGTCGCGGGGGCCACGCCTGCCGCGCGGCGAGCCGCATCGACATTGGCCGCCATAGGCATAATAAGGTCGCCGCCCACGACCAGGCTTTCCTTGTTCGCAAGCGCAAGCACCTTGCCAGCGGCAAGCGTCTCATAGCTCGCGCGCAGGCCCGCAGCGCCCACCAGGGCATTCACCACGACGTCGGCCTCTTCGATGCTCGCGAGTGCGGCAACGGCCTCGGGGCCGAAACCGACCTCCACGCCCCCGTGCGCATTCGCGAGGCGCGCGTCATGCGCAAGCTCCGCATTGCCGAACGCGATATTGCGCACGCGGAACTCATGAGCCTGAGCGAGCACGGTATCGACGCTGGAGTTGGCCGCGAGGGCGACCACTTCCAGCTTGTCGGGGTGGCGACGGGCCACATCGAGCGTTTGCGTGCCGATAGAGCCCGTCGATCCCAAAACAACAATCTTGCGAGGCATGCCGCCTTCATTTGCATGAGCCGTATAGGCCATTTCAAACCACCCCTTATCAGAAGCGAAAGCGAGCCACTTTCGCGCCAAAAACCAACGAGCAGAGCTCCAAAGAACCCGATTCGGATGCAGCGGAAAACCCGCCCGGCCCAACGCGCGCTGCCGAAAGCGGCCCTCAACAAATAACGCCGCTCAAAGAACGGCGCAATTATCCAACATTCCTATCCGAACACATACGGCACGCAGCCGCCGCCGATAAGCATCACGGCCGCAGCAACCGACGCCATGAACAGTGAGTCGCAACGGTCGAGCAAGCCGCCGTGACCAGGCATAATGGTACCCGAATCTTTCACGCCCGAATTGCGTTTGATGCGACTTTCGGCCAAATCGCCCAGCACGCCAGAAAGACCGCAAATCAAGCCAAACACGAGCGCCTGGGGAATCGCCATATTCACACCGGGAATCAGCGTGATGAGGCACCAAATGACCATGGAACCCACCAGGCCGCCAATGAAGCCCTCCCAGCTCTTCTTCGGCGAAATGCGCGGCGCGAGCTTATGCTTGCCGAATTTGCTTCCCACCAAATATGCGAACGAGTCGTTCGCCCACACGCTGCAGAAAATGCCGCACACGAGCACGCCGCCCCAAATGCCAGGCAGCGACATGCGCACCAAAATAAGGCTCGAAAGCAGCAGGCCCGTGTATGCCGCGCCGAAAAACGACACGCCCACGTCGCCCACGCGCGCACGCATGAAGAAGACATACCACACAAGCAACGCCACAAGCAGCGCGCCCGTCACCAGAAGCGAGCCGGAAAGCCCCAGCTTCCACATGCTGATGGGGTACGCCACCGCAGCCAGCGTGCCAAGCAGCTCGTTGGGCAGCTTCGCGTCGCTACGCAGCATGAAGAACAGCTCGCCCGCACAAATGCCCGCGAGCACGCACAGCATAATGACGCACGTCAGATTGCTCACAAGCGCAAGCGTCACCGAAAGCACCACGTACACGGCGCCCGTGCGGAATCGCACCTGTAAGTCGGTCGGATGCTTGAACTTATCAGGCGTTTTGCCGTATGCGAACGCCTTCGCAGCATCTTTTTTCGCTACGGCAGTTTGCATGACGTGCTCGTACGTGGACTGGGCTTTTTCGAAATTGGTGGCCTCATGGTCGCGCGACTGAGCCGCCGTGTCGTGCCCTTCCGTCTGAGCCCCAAAATCGCAGTTGCGAGACTCGACCGCGGCATCGCGATTCTCCGCCCCAATCACATGCTCGCACGAAACATCGGCAGGCTGAACGCTGACGACGCCTTCGCGCGCCGGCTGCCCCGAAAGCTCATCCTCGAGTTTTTCGCTATCGGCTGGCATGGCTTACACCGCCCCAAACCTTCGGTTGCGCTCTTGGAAACTCAGAAGCGCACGCAAAAATTCATAGCGATTGAAATCGGGCCACAAGGTATCGGTCACGTAAAACTCCGAATACGCCACCTGCCACAGCAGGAAATTCGACAGGCGCATCTCGCCCGACGTGCGAATTACCAAATCAGGATCGGGGCAATCGGCGGTATAAAGACCGCGCTCGAATTCCTCTTCAGTCAGCTCACGCGGAGCGTCGCCGGCCATCGCGCGCGCAACGGCAACATCGATGCAGCGTTGCGTGGCGCGCAGCATTTCCTGACGCGAGCCGTAATTCACGGCCACGAGAAGCGTCATGCCCGTGTTGTTGCGCGTTTTCTCCCACGCTTCGGCAAACGCGTCGCGCGTCTCCTGCGGCAACATGGAGACGTCGCCGATTGTGCGCACACGCACGTTTTCGGCATGCAGGCCGTCAACCTCGGCGAGCATGGTTTTGGCGAACAGGTCCATCAAACCCACGACTTCTTCTTCGGGACGTTTCCAGTTTTCCGTCGAGAAAGAATAAATCGTAAGGAAGCGAACGCCCGCGTCGCTCGCCGCGCGAATGAGTTCGCGAACCGCCGCAATGCCAGCCTTGTGGCCTTTCAGGCGATTGAGCGCGCGCTTTTTCGCCCAGCGGCCATTGCCGTCCATGATGACGGCGACATGCTGCGGCACGGCGTCTTCGCGCAAGGCGTGTGCATCGAGCCCGGCGGGCGGGTTCGGGAACATTTCATCTATAGGTTTATGGAACATGTCAGCTCCTTCGAAATAGGCCCCACTAGGGTACTCCAACGGCCAGAAGCCACCAACCCGGGCCCCTGGCCGTTAAAATTTCGAAAGAAAAGAAGCTCGTCGATGCGGCAAGCAGCAAGAGCCACTCATACCGCAACCGAAAGCGCCGCAGCGAGCATGGACTCTGGCGAGTACGATTCGGGCGATCCGATATGCCTAAATGGCATATCGGATTCCAAACTACGCGCCCGAGCGGGCGCGCCAAGCTCAGCTTGGCCCACGCGTACTTTGGAACGCGAGCCGCAGCTTGAACCCGAAGCGTGCCGTCAGAGCCCAGCGCAGCGTCGAGCCATTGGGCCGTTCGGAAGAACGGCCCAACTCCTAGATTTCCATGACGTCTGCTTCTTTTTTCTTCAGCATAGCATCGACTTCGGCGATGTATTTGTCGGTGAGCTTCTGCACCTGCTCTTCGGCACGACGAGCCTCGTCCTCGGGCAGCTCGGCGTCTTTCTTGGCGCGCTCAATCTTGGTGTTGGCATCGCGGCGCTGGTTGCGCACGGCAACGCGAGCTTCCTCGGCATAGCTGCGGCACTGCTTCACCATTTCCTTGCGGCGCTCCTCGGTAAGCGCGGGGAACGGCAGGCGAATGACAGAGCCATCGTTAGAGGGCGTAATGCCCAAGTCGCTCGCCAGAATGGCGGCCTCGATGCCGCGCAGCACCGACTTGTCCCACGGCTCAACGACGAGCATATGGGCATCGGGAGACTTCACCGCGGCCATCTGATTGATGGGGGTAGGAACGCCGTAATAGTCAACGCGAATCTTGTCGAGCACCATGGGGTTCGCGCGACCCGTGCGCACGTTCACGAACGCCTCATTCAGGTTGGACAAGGCCTTCTCCATGCCGGCTTTCGCCGCATCCATGATTTCAGCAGTCATATTCTTGCCTTTCTCGTTTGCGGCGCGCTGGCGCCGTCGCATTTGCCTTCGAAGGTTTAATACACCAGGGTGCCGACAGGCTCGCCCTTCAGAATGCGGCTGATGTTGCCCGGCGCGGTCATATCGAATACGAGCAGCGGCATTTCGTTGTCTTTGCACAGCGAAATGGCGGCCGCGTCCATGACCTGCAGCTCCTTGGTAAGCACCTCGAGGTAGCTGATCTTGTCGAACTTCACGGCGTCGGGGTTCTTCGCCGGGTCGCTGTCGTAGATGCCGTCGACCTTGGTGGCCTTCATCATGCAGTCGGCGTTGATTTCGCACGCACGAAGAGCCGCCGTGGTATCGGTCGTGAAGTACGGGTTGCCCGTGCCTGCGGCGAAAATGACGACGCGGCCCTTTTCCATATGGCGAATAGCACGCAGGCGAATGTAGGTTTCAGCGACCTGGTGCATTTCGATGGCTGACTGCACACGGGAGGAAACGCCGTGGCGCTCAAGGCCGTCCTGCAAAGCGAGCGCGTTCATGACCGTGGCGAGCATGCCGATGTAGTCGGCCTGCGCGCGATCCATGCCGTTGGCGCTGCCGGCGACACCGCGGAAGATGTTGCCGCCGCCCACCGTGATGGCCACCTGCACGCCGTCATCAACAATGTGCTTGATTTGCTCGGCCAAGTCGTCGATGACCTTCGGATCGATGCCATAGCCGTTATCGCCCATGAGCGCCTCGCCCGAAAGCTTCAGCAAAACGCGGTGGTACTTATATCCCTCGGCGGGCTTGGTAGCTTCTTCTGGCATGAGTGCCCCTTTCAAAAATCGCAGTTATCGTCATTGTACTGTAACGAAAGCAAAGCACGAACGAGCGCGGACGTTTTCCGAAAAATCCCGCAATGAAGCATTCGGGCGCACGAACACCGCAAGGGCACTCAGGGCCTCCAATGCAACGCTTGCGTCAAACGCCAGTCCAAACATCGCCTGCATAGAAAGAATCGCGCATTGGCCAGTTGCGGATTGACGGGCGATGCGGCGCATTCCGATAAGCTCATGCGGTAGCACGACACCTGAGCACGCCACCGCCGGGCACGTCTCGAAAACGCCCAAACCGCGCGTTCCTGAAAGTCACGCGAACATTGTGCGCATACCGTAACGATGCGCCACCGAGCGCGAATGCGATGCGACAATATCCGCCGAACGAACGCATTGCGTCGGCACTAGGAGGCTCACGTGGGTATTGAAGATTCAGTTTTGTCGTTCATCGCATCGGACGCGATGCGCAACCTTATTTGGGCGGTTATTTTAGCGTGCGCCACCGCTGTGGCATCGAAAGTGGTAAAACGCGCACTGCATGCGCTGCTCGACCACCCGGAAAACCCGCTGCCGGCATCAAGCCTCATCATCAACATCGGCCGCGGCGTGGTATGGGTGATCGGCGGATCGATTATTTTGCAATCGTGCTTCGGCATTAACCCAAATGCGCTGGTCACAGCCCTGGGCGTTGGCGGCGTTGCGCTTTCGCTCGGCCTGCAGGACACGCTGTCAAACCTTATCGGCGGCATTCAGATGACGCTCATGGGCGTCGTGCGCCCGGGCGACAACATCGAAATCGGCTCGGAAACGGGCGTTGTGACCGACGTGGGACTGCGCCATACCACCATCATCACGAAGCTCGGCGAAACCGTGATCGTCCCCAATTCGGTCATTTCGAAAACGTCGCTCGTACAGCTTCCGCCAGCGGAGCAATTCAAGGTGCCGTTCTGCGCGACGGGCGACGCGAGCAAACTCGATGAAATTGCGGCAGAAATCGCCGAACGCGCGAAGGCCGCAGCGGAAAGCGTCTCACCCGTGACGCAGGACCCGAAGGTGTTCTTCTCGGAAATCACGGAATACGGCTTCCGCGGCTCCATC